>CAYUSG010000012.1:0-20605 GCA_964447355.1 uncultured Paenibacillaceae bacterium | reverse complement strand
TCGGCTCTTCGATCGATTTGGAGACGCAATATGAATGAACTGGATGCTTATTGGTATCAACGAAGCGAAGCCGCGGCTCCTTCTCCCAAGCAAGGACTTTGGAAAAATGAGAAGGAGCTCTTCGAACATTTTGAACAGCACAATAAACAACAATGTATGAATGCAGCCCATGCGATGTTGAATAAGATGTCGGAATCCTGCTGGCCGATGGTAGAGGTCAAGCGAAGAATTAAGCATGTGATGCAAACGATCCACAAAATGTCAAAGGAGTCTTGGGAGTTTAATGCGTTGATGACCTCAATCGATTTTAATGCATTCAGCCATATGTTTCTGAAACAGCTGGAGTTTCAATTTGATACTATGGCGCAAGCCGTTGGTCATGTAACGGACCATCATGAAGTGAATAAAGTCATTGAATATATTGTTCAGAATTATCAAGAGGATATACATGCGAAGGCGATGGCCCAGTATGTTTGTATGGATGAAACGTATTTCAGCACATTGTTCAAGAAGAAAACGGGTGAAACCTTCATAAAGTTCCTGCATCGTATTCGGATTGAGAAAGCGATGTATCATTTGAAGCATACGGATTTAACGATTCAAGAGATTGGAACCCTGACGGGGTTCAACAATATAAACTACTTTAACCGTGTTTTTAAAAGGTATACCTCGCTTACGCCCAGTGATTATCGACAGAAACATACGACGTAATCTAAATTTTGTTCAATCCCCGAAAGGGGATTTCTTTATTTTGTTCTAGTGAATTGAAAGCGCTTTATTATGTGCAATACGAAACAATAAGCTGTTCATTATATTAAATTCACTGCGTTGTTAGAATAATAACAAGCAAGATCAATATAACAAAAGGGAGGCAACGAAATGAGGTTTAAAAAGGGCTTTATCTTAGCTACTGTAGTGTTACTCGTCGTAGCGTTGGCAGCGTGTTCAAGCAATCCAGGCAATGCGCCAAGTAACACTGGTGATGGCGGAAAACAGCAAGAACCTATTAAGTTAACGTTGTGGGGAGGGGTTCCTGCAGAGGCTGGACCGCAGGATGTAGTGGATAATTGGAATGCCGAAAACCCAGATATTCAAGTAGAGTACATTCGTTATGTTCATGATGATGCTGGGAACTTGAAGTTAGATACGGCTTTAATGACAGGTCAAGGTGCAGATATGTTCATCAGCTATAATTTGACCCGATTAAAGCAAAGAGTTGAATCCGGCAGTGCCCTTGATCTAAGTAAGTATATTGATTTTGATATGGAAGCCAAATTAGGTCCCTATGTTAAACAGTGGGAAATCGACGGTACTCATTATGCCATCCCAACTAAGAAAGAGAATCAATTTGTTTGGCTAAATAAAGATATATTGGACGAGCTGGGCCTTCCAGTACCTTATGACTGGACATGGGAGGAACTGCAAGACTACGCGAAACAAATGCAGCAGAAAACAACTTGGGGTTTCGTGCAGACCTTAAACGAATTGGACTATCCTCATGATGGTTCCATTGTGACAGAAGGTTATGTGAATGCCGACGGCACCTCTAATTTGGATCACCCGCAAGGGAAAAGATACTTGGAAATCCTGTACAACATGATGCATGTGGATAAGTCAACACCGCTGTACGGTGAACAAATGGCTAACAAGATGCCTGCAGATCAAGTGTTCTTATCGGGCGAAGCAGGGATGTTCTTAGCGGGAGACTGGATCTTTAGATCAGCCAATAACATGAAGGATTATCCTCGTGATTTTACAGTGGCATTCGCTCCTGTTCCGAAAATTACGGATGAACAAACCGATTTCAAACGTGTGAGCGGTGTGGGTGATGCGATCTCCATTAATGCGCGTTCACCGCATCAAGACGCAGCGTGGAAATTCGTGCAATGGTATACCGATGGCGGTTTGCTGCCTCAGTTGAGAGGCGGAAGGGTACCTTCTTCCGTAGATGCAATTACGGATATTGATGAAGTTGTTAATATTCTCATGAGTGATAACAAGGATACGTATGATGCAGCATCGCTGAAAAAGGTATTATTCGAATCTAATTTCCCTTCATTCTCACCTAATTTGGACCAGCGTGCGGTTGATATTAGAAAGGAAGAATATCAGAAATATTTTACCAACCAACAGTCTTTAGATGAAACGATGCAGCGCTTAGTTGAAAGGCATGAATCCATTATCAAACAAACCCAATAGTTAGCCAAGTAAAGGGGAGTTCATACCAAGCTCCCCTTTCAAAGGAGGTGTAATGATGAGCTGGATGAAGAGGCAAAGGTTATTGGGTTATATGTTTATTGCACCAAACATGCTGGGGATCTTACTATTCTTCTTTGCCCCTGCCATGCTGTCTCTAGTGTTTACCTTTACAAATTGGAGATTCGGCAATCCGAACATCGATTTTGTAGGCTTCGATAATTTTAGCCGTCTGTTCCAAGATGAGGTATTCTACGAATCGCTTAAAAATACGGGGATTTTCTTAGTGTCTGTACCGATTTCCCTTCTGCTTGCATTAATTGTGGCGGTCGTGTTAAATGACAAAGTTTATTTTAAAAAATGGCTGAGAGCGATGTATTTCATGCCCTACATTACAAGCGGGGTAGCCGTAGCCTTTGTATGGATGCTGTTATTTCAAACAGAGGAAGGGCCGATCAATCAGATATTAAGAGCGATTGGAATTGCTAATCCGCCTGGATGGTTCTCTTCGGGCACATCACCTATGCTAGCATTTGATATCATTTGGATTTGGTTTTTGCTTGGATTTAATATGATTATTTATTTAGCAGCTCTGCAGGGTATTCCTGCTGAATTGCTAGAAGCAGCTAGAATCGATGGCGCCAAAGGTCCACACATATTTCGGTACATTATTGTGCCGATGGTTAGTCCTACGACCTTACTTCTGCTTATAACAGGCTTTATTAACACGATCAAGACGTTTGGCATCATAGAAGCGATCACAGAGGGCGGACCGGGAACAAGCTCGTATGTCTTATCACTGCAAGTGTACAAAACGGCTTTTCGCTATTATGAGATCGGTTACGCGGGGGCTATATCCTGGGTCTTATTCGCTATCGTCTTAATCATTACGGCCTTGCAATGGATCAGCCAGAAGAAATGGGTGCATTATTGAAGAGTTTCAGGGAGGTGAAGGACAGGTGAACAGCAATCAATCCACTGAGACAGTTCGATCTGGGAAACCGCGGTTGTCGATGAAAGCCAGAGGTAATCCCTTCGTTGATATTAGACGGGTACTGTTAACACTAGTGATGATCTTTTTCGGCTTATTAATGGTCGCGCCATTCATATGGATGTTGAGCACTTCTTTTAAAACACCGGCTGAGGTGTTCAAATTCCCGATTGAGTGGATTCCGGCCAATCCCGTATTCGAACATCATGAGAAGGTATGGACGGGAAGGGATAACTTCGTCACGTATTACTTAAATTCGCTTAAGGTTTCACTCATTAGTATGGCCGGAGCGACGTTTCTAGCCGCTTTTGCCGCATATGGGTTTGCAAGAATAGAGTTTAAGGGACGCAATGGGATGTTTATGTTTTACCTGAGTATGATGATGATTCCGCCCCAAATTTTATTCGTGCCTAAGTTTATTATGTTTGACTGGATGGGGATTTATAACACGCATTGGGCGTTGATTCTGCCCGGTTGTTTTACGATTTTTGGAGTGTTCATGTTAAGGCAGTTTTTCATGTCCATACCGAAGGAAATATCAGAAGCGGCTATGATTGATGGATTGGGTCATTTTCGTATATTCCTCCAAATCATCCTGCCCCTGGCTAAGCCGGCGTTAGCAACACTGGCGATCATAGATTTCTCTTGGCATTGGAATGATTACGAGACTGCACTGGTATTTTTGCTAGATAAAGATTTGTATACGATACCGCTGGGTCTCGAAAATTTTGTGAAAGAATACAACGTGGACTATAACGGGATGATGGCTGCGGCATCAGCTGCTATAGTACCGATGATCCTAGTTTTCTTAATAGGACAGAAATATATTATTCAAGGTGTTGCAAGCTCAGCTGTAAAAGGATAAGAACTATTACGAGGATCGGGAGGTTTGGAACATATGAAATTTTTACAGGAAGATTACGAGGTTGTAGTATGCGGGGGAGGACTTGCCGGCTTCTGTGCGGCTGTGGCTTCTGCAAGAAAAGGGGCAAAGACATGCCTCATTCATGATCGCCCTGTGTTCGGCGGCAACAGCTCATCTGAGATTCGAGTAACGACACACGGTTCAGCAGCGTTCCATGCCTACTCTAGAGAGACAGGAATTGTCTCAGAATTACTCATCGAAGAAAGAGCCAATAACCATGAAGATATCAATGAGAATGGCTGGACGAACAGCGTCTGGGATATGACGATGTACGATATGGCGATGAATACGCCGAATTTAACGTTTCATGTGAATACAACCGTTCAGGATGTGAACATGTTGGATGAGAAAACCATCCAATCTGTTGTCTGCAGAGTTGCCAATGCAGAGACTGAAATAACAATCAGCGGAAAAACCTTTATTGACTGTACAGGTGATGGCGTGATTGCTGATTTGGCTGGATGTGAGTGGAGGCTTGGAACGGAAGCTCGCAGTGAATTTAACGAGCCGCATGCAACAGAAGAAGAGACCAAGGATGTTATGGGCAGTTCCATTCATTTCAAAGCGGTTAATATGGGACGTCCTGTTCCCTACAAGGCTCCAGACTGGATTTTCAAATACGAGGATGCGAGTTTCTTCTATAAACAAGGCCGTCCCTTGTTCAACACGGGCCACTCTGAAAGATATCGCGGCGGTTATTGGTGGATTGAAATCGGTGTGCCTTGGGATACCATTTATCAGGCAGAGGACATTAGACATGAGCTGACCAGGCATACGCTTGGGGTTTGGGATTACATTAAGAACAGGGATCCTGAAATGAAGAAAGTATTGGAAAACTATGCGCTGGATTGGATCGGTCAAGTTCCTGGGAAAAGGGAAAGCCGCCGCATTATGGGCCAATATTTGATGACCGAGCATGATCCGCTGAATAAAACGAGCTTTCCAGATGAAGTTGCCTATGGCGGATGGAATGTCGATTTACACACAGCGGGCGGCTTATTGGCGCCATCTAGTGAGCCTGCTGCAATGGAAGGCTACAAGACGGTCAGTGACTTCCAACGTAAAACCCTATGCGGACCTTACAGCATCCCATTAAGAATGTTGATTGCAAAAGACGTCAACAATCTGATGATGGCTGGACGCAACGTCAGCGCAACGCATGCGGCGTTAGGTACGGTCCGTGTCATTGGTACGACTGCGATCATGGGTCAAGCTGTGGGAACAGCCGCGGCAATTGGGCTGAAGCAAGGTATAGCGGTCCATGATTTATATAAAGATGCCATTACAGATATTCAACAAGCCTTGCTCAGAGACGGATGCTTCTTATTAGAACATAAAAATGAAGACCCTCTTGATATAGCTAGGGCTGCGTCCGTCACTGCCAGCAGTTCTGCTAAGATTGTTGGCGTGGGACCCGATACGGTGGGATACCACCAAGGCTTGAGTACATGGAAGTCTCAGAAGCAGGCTTCGCTGACAGATGCGTTGGAATATCGCAGAGGTCAATGGATAGCTGTTAATTCCGATCGGATTCATTCACTATCTGTTTGCCTGACCAACCGTACGTCGGAAATTCAAGAGGTTCCGGTTAAGCTGCTTGAAGTCGACCATATCTGGGAATATCAGATCGAGGGCTTGAAGGAGCTTGCGGCAGGTACGTTGCAAGTTCCACCTGGCGAGAAGCTGTGGATTCAGTGGGATGTGAATATTACAACATCAAATGGTCTGACGCCTGGTAAGTTTGTTCGGTTAGATTTGCTAGCTAATGAGCATGTGGAATGGCTTCGAGCGGGTCGGATTGAACCGGGTCAGGTGTGTGCTTTTGATATTGGCGGTAATAAAATGCGCCGATATGATAATGGCATCACGATGAGTTTCCAAATTGATCCGCCGCAGCCAAGTTATGAACCTGAAAACGTCATTAATGGCTTCAACAGACCTTATCAATACACGAATATGTGGCGGTCTGATGCAGCTTCTAAGGGAGAACAATGGCTTCAATTAGAATGGGATAATTCACGCAAGATTGCTCAAGTTGAGCTTACATTTGCAGGAAATTTATTGCGTGAATATCATGCTTACGAGCCATTCTACAGGGACCAGCAGTGTGTGAAAGATTACACGGTCAGCGCTTGGGTAGATGAAAAGTGGCAAGAGCTGTTCACTGTAACAGATAATTATCAGCCTCACCGCGTACATGCGATTGCACAACCGATATCATCAAGCAAACTAAGAATCACTATTCATTCCACCCATGGTGATCCGTCGGCAGCTATTTATGAAGTGAGATGCTACGAATAAATAATATGTAAAACGATAGGAAGGGGCCTTATTCAAATGAACATGAGTAAGGCCCTTCAATAAACCTACGCTTCTAGGAAGCGGGAAAGGTGTGAGCGCAGGTATGGGTACGATTCGTCTAACCACTGCCCAAGCATTAGTTAAGTTTCTGAACCAGCAGTATGTAGAATTCGATGGGCATGAGCAGCCCTTTATTAAAGGGATCTTTACGATATTTGGTCATGGTAACGTGCTTGGTATGGGACAGGCGCTGGAAGAAGATGCGGGTCATTTGGAAGTGTATCAAGGGCGTAACGAGCAAGGCATGGCCCATGCGGCTATTGCATTTGCCAAACAAAAGCATCGCAAGCAAATCATAGCTTGTACGTCTTCAGTCGGACCGGGATCAGCGAATATGGTGACAGCCGCTGCAACGGCCACTGCTAACTGTATTCCTGTCCTATTGCTGGTAGGTGATACGTTTGCCTCCAGACAGCCAGATCCGGTGCTGCAGCAGATTGAGCAGTTTCATGATTTAACGTTGACGACGAATGATGCCTTTCGTTCGGTGAGCAAATATTGGGACCGGATCAATCGTCCCGAGCAGTTGATGACTGCGATGATCCAAGCGATGAGAGTTTTAACTGACCCTGCTCATACCGGTGCGGTGACGATTGCCTTGCCTCAGGATGTGCAAGGTGAGGTGTATGATTTTCCAAGCTATTTCTTCAAGAAACGTATACACCGCATTGATCGCAGGGTTCCAACTGCGGCGGATATTAAAGAGGCAGTTGCATTAGTCAAGCGTAAGAAAAAGCCGATGATTATTTGCGGCGGAGGGGTTCGCTATGCTGAAGCAGCACGCGCATTAAGGGGATTTTCAGAAACGTTCCACATTCCTTTTGCAGAAACACAAGCAGGAAAAAGTGCGATAGAAAGTTCATTTGCATACAACTTAGGCGGTATTGGCGTGACAGGAAATTTATCAGCTAATGTTATTGCTCAAGAAGCTGACCTTGTCATTGGCGTAGGCACGCGGTACACGGATTTCACTACGGGTTCGAAATGGTTGTTTCGGCATCCAGAAGTTGAATTTCTAACGATTAATGTGTCTGAATTTCACAGCAGTAAGCTGGATGCGGTGAGTATTGTCGCTGATGCCAAATTAGCATTGGAAGCATTAGAAACGGAGCTGAAGTCAGCAGGCTACCTTACTGAATATACCGATGAAATTCAAGTCGCTAAGGACCGCTGGAAGGTTGAACTGGATCGCCTGCACCGAACTGCATATAGCAATGAAGGGTTTCGGTCTGAGTTCCCGGGGCAGCTAGACGATGTGCTGCCTGAATTTGCATCGCAGTTTGGATCCCGTCTAACACAAACGAGCGTCATTGGCGAGATCAACCGACGGATTGATGAGGATGCAATTATCATTGGCGCGGCAGGGAGCTTGCCGGGGGATTTGCACCGTATATGGGAGAATCGTAAGCCCAATACGTATCATCTGGAATACGGGTATTCCTGCATGGGTTATGAAATTTCGGGTGCATTAGGTGTGAAAATGGCCGAGCCTGATAAGGAAGTTTATGCCATGGCGGGTGACGGCAGCTATTTGATGCTTCACTCTGAACTGGTAACGAGCCTTCAGGAACGCAAGAAAATCAATGTATTGCTGTTCGATAATGCGACGTTCGGATGTATTAATAATTTGCAAATGAACAACGGAATGGGCAGCTTTGCTACAGAGTTTCGCTATCGTAATGAGGCATCAGGACGACTGGACGGTGACTTCATCAAGATCGACTATGCCCTGTCTGCAGCAGGCTATGGGGTCAAGACGTACAAGGTGCATACGCTTGAGCAGCTGAGAGAGGCACTGGCCGATGCTCGCAAGCAATCGATCTCCACGTTGATAGATATTAAGGTATTGCCCAAAACGATGTGCAACGATTATGAGCAGTGGTGGCATGTTGGGGTAGCCGGGGTTTCAACCAGCGAAGACATTGTGCGCGCCTACAACGATAAGGAAGAACATAAGAAGGAAGCTAGACCTTACTAGGCCAAGGGAGGCTTGAAGCATGTTTAACAGCGATAAGATAAAGCTGGGGATTGCCCCCATCGCTTGGACGAATGATGACATGCCGGAGCTTGGAAGGGACAATTCATTCGAGCAGTGCATCAGTGAAATGGCACTTGCGGGATTCAGAGGCTGTGAAGTAGGGAACAAATATCCGCGAGATCCGAAGGTGTTGAAGAAGCACTTGGCTTTGCGGCAATTGGACATCGCCAGCGCATGGTTTAGCTCCTACCTTACGACCAAGCCGCTTCAAGAAACGGTGGATGCATTTATCAAGCATCGTGACTTTCTGAATGCCATGGGGGCAGAGGTGATTGTGGTAGCAGAGCAGGGTCACAGCATTCAAGGCTTGATGGAGGTGCCGCTGTTTGCGAATAAGCCTGTGTTTGATGAAACGGCGTGGGAAGCACTCGCTTCTGGGCTGAATCACCTTGGAGAGCTGGCTCGGGAGAAACAGATGCGCATCGTATATCACCATCATATGGGGACAGGGGTACAAACAACGGAAGAGATTAACAAGCTGATGTCACTGACTGATCCAGACCTTGTATATTTATTGTTCGATACAGGCCATCTAGTTTTCTCAGGCGAAGATCCGCTTGTTATGCTTGAGAATCACCTGCCACGAATCAAGCATGTTCATCTGAAAGACATTCGCCATGACGTGGTAAACCATGTTCGTGATCACGGGTTGAGTTTTCTTCAGGCCGTTAAGGCGGGAGCTTTCACGGTGCCTGGGGATGGATCGATTGATTTTGTTCCTATCTTTCAGAAGCTGATGGAAGCTGGATACGAAGGTTGGTTCGTTGTGGAAGCAGAACAGGATCCGGCTGTGGCAAATCCGCTTGAATATGCGATAAAGGCACGCCAATTTATTAGAGATACAGCAGGGATATAGCAAATCGGGAGAGGAAGTGACAAGCATGCCGAATTTGATCGTTCCTAGCGGACCTGCAGATCATACAGGCCGCGTGTTAAGTGTAACGCCCACATCTGCAGCGTGGGATTACGTTGGTTTCGAAGCATACACCCTTAAATCGGGTCAAGTGTTGAAGCAAGAGACGGGAGATAATGAAGTTTGCCTAGTGTTGTTATCAGGCTTGGCAACAGTAAAGACTCGCGATGAACGGTGGGAGAATATTGGCAAGCGCATGAGCGTATTTGAGAAGACCCCACCCTATTCCGTTTATGTACCGAATGCTGACTGCTATCAGGTTGAAGCGTTGACGGACCTTGAGCTGGCTGTATGCATAGCCCCAGGCCAAGGCAATTATCCAGCACGGTTAATTACGCCTGATGAAGTAGGCGTGGAACAGCGGGGAGCGGGCAATATTGAACGTACCATTCACAACATATTGCCTGAGCAAGAACAAGCTGACAGCTTGCTTGTCGTAGAGGTGTTTACGCCTGAAGGGCATTGGTCCAGCTATCCGCCTCATAAGCATGATCAGGACAATCTGCCCCACGAATCTTATTTGGAAGAAACGTACTATCATAAAATTCATCCTGCTCACGGCTTTGCCGTCCAGCGTGTGTATAATGACGATCTGTCTCTGAATGAGACGCTTGTACTGAAGGATGGCGATGTTGTGATGGTGCCGGAAGGCTATCATCCCGTGTCAGCTCCTCCAGGTTATGAGGTGTATTACTTGAATGTGATGGCAGGCCCTAAGCGAACATGGGTGTTCCGCAATGATAAGCACCATGAATGGGTGATGAAATCGAAGCTGGATGAAGCTGCTGAGAGAAAGGATGGATGAGGCAATGAATAATTTAACGTTTAATTCCGACAAACCTATGGATTTTGTTGCATTAGGCCGTTTGTGTGTTGATTTAAACGCTAATGAAATCCATCGACCTATGGAAGATACAGTAACCTTTACGAAATACGTGGGGGGATCACCTGCCAATATTACGATTGGAATGTCGCGTCTAGGGATGAAGACGGGCTTTATCGGAAGGGTGTCCGATGATCAGATGGGACGATTTATTGTCCGTTACCTCAACAATAACGCCATTGATACGTCACATGTGGTAACAGACTTATCCGGCAGTGTGACGGGGCTGGCTTTTACTGAGATTAAGAGCCCAACAGATTGCAGTATTTTAATGTATCGTGATAATGCGGCAGATCTAAAGCTTGAGCCTGACGATGTGAGTGAGGACTATATTAAGAACGCAAAGGCGTTATTGATTTCAGGCACAGCGCTAGCGCAAAGTCCGTCTAGAGAAGCTGTATACGTTGCCTTAGATTATGCCCGCAAGCATGGAACGGTGGTATTCTTTGATATTGATTACAGGCCCTATTCTTGGAGTTCTCCTGAGGAAACAGCCACTTACTACAACCTCGCAGCTGAGAAATGTGATGTCATCATCGGTACGAGAGAAGAATTCGATATGATGGAACGATTCGAGCACAATCCGGATCGAGATGATGAATTCACAGCAACAAAATGGTTCGATTACCACGCGAAAATAGTAGTAATCAAGCATGGCAAAGATGGCTCAATTGCTTACACCAAGGAAGGTGAACGCACCAAAGGTACAACCTTTCCAGCGAATGTTATTAAGACATTCGGAGCGGGAGATTCGTATGCTGCCGGATTCATTCATGGCTTGATGAAAGGCTGGGACATTGCAAAATCAATGGAATATGGCGCTGCTGCTGCTTCCATAGTCATCTCAAGCCATAGCTGTTCTGACGCAATGCCTACACTTCATCAGGTTGAACATTATATTGACATCTGTAAGAGCGGTAAGTTTGTGAAACAGTAAATTTAAACAAAAGGGGAGAAGCGCGTATGTCTATCTCAATGGAGGTCCAAACGCTGAAGAACTTTGTAGGTGGAACATGGGTGGAATCAACTTCGGGCAGAACAGAGCCAGTGTATAACCCTGCGACCGAAGCGATATTGTCACATGTCCCTTTATCTGGGCGTGAAGACTTGGATCGGGCTGTCAGTGCGGCTAAAGAAGCTTTCAGATCCTGGAGTAAAGTAGCTGTTCCCAAGAGAGCCCGGATTCTATTTCGCTACCAGCAGCTGCTTGTTGAGGAATGGGAGGCTTTAGCGAAGCTGATCACACTGGAAAATGGTAAAAGTTATACCGAAGCATATGGCGAGGTTCAACGGGGAATCGAATGTGTGGAATTCGCAGCTGGCGCACCAACACTTATGATGGGTAAACAGCTTCCAGATATCGCTACGAATATGGAATCAGGGATGTATCGCTATCCCGTCGGTGTTGTAGGCGGCATTACGCCTTTTAATTTTCCCATGATGTGCCCAAGCTGGATGTTCCCGCTAGCGATTGCCTGCGGAAATACGTTTGTCTTGAAGCCGTCGGAACGGACCCCTCAGCTTGCTAATCGTCTGGCTGAGCTGCTTCAGAAAGCTGGATTGCCGGACGGGGTGTTTAATATTGTCCATGGAGCCCATGATGTTGTGAATGGTTTGCTTGAACACCCAGATGTTAAGGCCATTTCATTCGTTGGATCACAACCGGTTGCTGAATATGTATATCGTACGGGCACGTCTCATGGTAAACGGGTTCAGGCTTTAGCAGGAGCGAAGAATCATTCAATTGTCATGCCGGATGCAGATGTGGACCATGCCGTCAATCAAGTAATGAATGCGGCTTTTGGTTCTGCAGGTGAACGCTGCATGGCTGCATCGGTTGTTGTGGCTGTTGGCGATATTGCCGAGCCTTTCATCGAGAAGCTTAAAGCGGCTGTAAATACAATAAAA
This sequence comes from uncultured Paenibacillaceae bacterium, assembly GCA_964447355.1. Classification (GTDB taxonomy): domain Bacteria; phylum Bacillota; class Bacilli; order Paenibacillales; family CAYUSG01; genus CAYUSG01. The sequence continues at coordinate 8,390 of CAYUSG010000012.1, read as the reverse complement.
ATCGGAAACGGACTAGAGGAAGGTGTGTTCCTAGGTCCCGTCATTCGAGGGCCTCATAAGGAAAGAACGTTGAAATATATTGAAATCGGTGAGAAAGAGGGAGCTGTGCTTGTTCGGGATGGCCGCAAGGATGAAGCTGCATTGGAACAAGGCTATTTTGTTGGTCCTACCCTATTTGATCACGTGACCTCGGATATGACGATCTGGAAGGATGAAATTTTTGCACCGGTGCTTTCAATAGCACGTGTCAGCACTTTAGACGAAGCTATCGAACTGGCCAATAAGTCAGAATTTGCCAATGGGGCTTGTATCTTTACGAAGGATGGCAGTCATGTGCGGAAATTCCGAGAAGACATCGATGCCGGCATGCTTGGTGTGAATGTGGGTGTTCCTGCTCCAATGTCATTTTTCCCTTTCTCTGGCTGGAAGAAATCATTTTATGGGGATCTTCATGCCAATGGACCCGACGGCGTGGAATTTTATACCCGGAAGAAAATGGTCACAGCCCGCTGGTGACAGGAGGTTATTAGAAGGAGGCTTTAGCTATGAGTTTGAAGGTTGGTGTAATCGGAACAGGCGCCATCGGCCAAGATCATATTCGCAGAATTAATAATACGTTATCGGGTGCTGAAATCGTTGCCGTTACCGATGTCAATAAAGATTTAGCTCATCAGATTGTGAGCGAGGAATCATTGAATGCACAAGTATATGATCAGGGGCACGATGTGATTCATGCGCCTGAAGTTGACGCAATTATGGTAACCTCGTGGGGACCAACCCATGAGGAATTTGTACTAGCAAGCATTGCTGCAGGCAAGCCGGTGTTCTGTGAGAAACCGCTCGCTACTACTGCCGAGGGATGCAGAAGGATCGTAGAGGCTGAGACAGCGTATGGTAAACCGCTGGTACAAGTAGGTTATATGCGAAGATATGATCAGGGTTATAAAGCGCTTAAACATGCGATTGACAGTGGTAAGATTGGTGAACCGCTCATGGTTCATTGTGTGCACCGCAATCAGTTTGTGCCCAGCTCATATACCCGCGATATGTCAATTGTGGACACCTTTATACATGAAATCGATGTGCTGAGGTGGATGCTGGAAGACGATTATGTATCTGTCCAAGTGATTACGCCAAGGAAATCAAGTAAAGCACTGGATCATATGTTAGACCCATTGATGGTATTGCTGGAAACGACGAAAGGCGTTCGCATCGATGGCGAAATTTTCGTGAATTGCCAATATGGTTATGATATTCAATGTCAGGTAGTGGGTGAAATGGGGACGGCTAATTTACCTGAACCGTCAAGCGTTGTGTATCGCAGGAACGCAATGTGTACTACAGATATCATGACCGATTGGAAGCAGCGTTTTATCGAAGCTTACGATATTGAAATTCAGGATTGGATTTATTCAACATTAAAGGGACAAGTGAATGGTCCAACGGCATGGGATGGATTGGCTGCTGCTGTAACAGCAGATGCATGTCTTAAGGCAAGGGATTCAGGATGCATTGAATCAATTAATCTGCCAGATCGTCCATTATTCTATAATCGATAATTGAGGGGGACGTTAAGATGAAAATTGCATTAGATCCTTATATGTACAGACATCTTGCCATTCCTAAAATGGTAGAAAAGGTCGCTGAATTAGGCTACGAATATATTGAATTATCACCAAGGGATGATTTCTTTCCCTTCTATAAATATCCTCGGGTGGACAAAGCGCGCATCAAATCGTTTAAAGATGCGCTGCGTGATACAGGGGTAAAGCTGTCCTCCTTGCTGCCGATGCAGCATTGGGCCGGCCCTGAGGAAGAAGACCGCGAAGCGGCCGTGAGAAACTGGAAACGTTGTATTGAAGTTGCTGTGGATATGGGCGTTGACGTATTAAATACGGAATTCACGGGTCATAATGACAAACCGTATAAATGTGAGCAAATGTTTATGCGTTCGATGGAAGAGCTGCTGCCCATCATAGAACGTGAAGGGATACAGCTTCATATTCAAGCCCATCCGTATGACTTTATTGAACGGAATGATCAGGCTGTAGACCTGCTAAGAGGTCTGGACAAAGATTTTGTTGGGCTCTTCTATGCGGTTCCCCATACATTTTTCTATGATGAAGGTAAGGGGGATATTGCGGCTATGTTAGATTATGCAGGCGATTTGTTGAAGCATATTAATATTGCCGATACGTATAACCACAAGGCTTCGTCTTGTTTACGTTATGTGGTCAATCCGCCAGGGATTAATGCGACGGTTCACCAGCATCTGGATATTGGCAAAGGGGATATCCCATGGGATGTGCTGTTCAATAAACTGCGCGAGATTAAGTTTGACGGTATTGCTACAGTCGCTGTATTCGGTGAAGAGATGAGGGCTGATGAATCGAGTCGATTCATGCTCGACAGGGTAACGAAGGAGCTGCTTGGCTAATTCACAACAGCCATTTAAGCAGATGGGTTTACAATAGGCACAGTTTGGCAGTCTGTATCGTTTGCGATGCGGGACTGCCAAACTGTGCCTGTTTATATATCAGTTCATGTCCTTTGTCCATAGCATGATCTATTCGGGATCAGGGGCTATAGGACTTGATTTTTCGATACATGGATTTATCTTTCAGTTTCAAGAATAACGATACGTTGGGTTTGAAGTTAGGTTCAATAATCCATACCTTGCCCTTGGGATCTAGACCGACATCCAGTCCAACCGTGTGAATCCGATAATAAGCATTCAACTTCTTAACTGCTTTCAGGGCAATTCGGTTGATATTGTTTTGTATGGCAGCAGTGGATTTACCTCGAATGTTAGATTGTTGTATTGCTTCTGATAATGGAACAACGCGGCCCCTACTGCGTGCCACATTCGTAATGAAATAACCTGATCCAGCTATTTTTGCTAGTTTTCCAGTCACTGACCAATCGGATCGTTTCTTTTTCTGAACCATAACACGAATATCAAAGGGCCTTCCCTTCACCTTGGCAAGTTCAATTTTCTTCTGTACGATGTGTGCAGAGCCGGTTATTTTACGTTTGACATATGCGGTTGCCGGTTGAATACCTCTAATGTTGCTAACCGTTGTACCGTGATGAATTTTATAAGTTTTGTGATCTTTGGTTGACACCGATATGACACCTGCACCACCATAACCGCTTGAAGGCTTCACGATGACCTTCCCGTATTGTTGTAAGAGCGTTTGGAAGTGTTGGCTGGAAAAAGAGTATGTTTTGGGCAGCGTGGCCTTGAGCTCCGGGGTTGATTTCATTAATTTATATTTTGTTAATTTGTCACGACTGTAAGCCATCCCAATTCACCTCGCCTGCATCATTAAATAACGAATGCTTCTCCAATCGGGTTATATGATTGTTCTCGTCAACGAATACAACGCTGGGCACCAGTTTTGTGATTTCTTTTTCTTTGAAAAGCCCCAGACTTAAAATAATGACCAAATCGCCAGGATCGAATAAATGTGCAGGCGGACCATTTAAACAAATTTTCCCTGTCCCTGCTTTGGCTGGTATGGCATATGTTTTCCATCGGGTTGCATTACGCAAACTGGTGACTTGAACCATCTCATAAGGATGAATATTAGCTGCCTCCATGAGTTGTGAGTCGATCGTGATACTTCCCACGTAGTCAAGGCTGGCTTCTGTTACGGTTGCTCTATGGATCTTCCCTTTGCACATCAATCTTTGCATGTCTTGTTTAACCTCACTTTCTGAAGGAACGCGCCCCATCTTCAGCACTCTATTCAATGCTATGCATCATGAGCAGCAGTTGATTGGGCAAACGTTTGAATTGCGGCGGTGTAAACTCATGACCACGCTGGTTCACAAAGGGGACATATGCTGTATGAGTTCAATTTCTGCAGACAGGAGGGCATACAGCTATGAATTTTGGGTTGATATGCAATGCATGCCGAAAACAGAAATCCTTCAATACGACTGAAAGTGAGTGTGAATGCGGGGGCACGTTATCGGTAGAATATGATTTGGAACGGATTGGCCGGACATTTACCAAAGAGAGTTTGAAGCACCGGATGACATCGATGTGGCGGTATGCCGAATTACTGCCCGTCCAAGCACCTGAACATATCGTCTCTTTAGGTGAAGGGTGGACTCCGCTTATTCGTTTGAATCAAGCTGAGCAAACGTTGCCTTTAAAGCGATTGTGGGTCAAAAGAGAAGAGCAGAACCCAACAGGCAGCTTTAAATCGCGCGGATTTTCAGCCGCCCTGTCCATTGCTAAAGCGAATGGGATTCGCAAGGTAGCAGTGAACTCTAACGGGAATGCCGCATCAGCATTAGCTGCTTATGCCGGATATGCAGGGATGGAAGCCTATGTGTTCGTTCCTCAAGATTGTCCAGGCCTCATTGTCCAAGAATGTGTTCACTACGGTGCGCATACCTGCCTAGTTGATGGATTTATCCATGATGCGGGCCGCATTATTACTGAAGGACAATCGGAGCAAGGCTGGTATCATGTAGGCACGTTAAAAGAACCCGGCAGAGCAGAAGGCAAGAAGACGATGGGTTTAGAAATAGCAGAACAGCTCGATTGGAAGCTTCCAGATGTCATCATTTATCCAACGGGCGGCGGATCGGGCGTTATTGGCATGTGGAATGCGTTTCAACAATTGAAAGGATTAGGCTTCATTGAGGGCGATCTTCCGCGATTGGTTAGTGTGCAGGAACAAGGGTGCCAGCCGATCGTTGATGCGCTGAAGGCAAAGGGCAGTTTCGTTCCGCAACTTGGCGATATTCGTTCAAATCCTACAGGAATGCGGGTTCCTAATCCCCCTGATGGCAACTTGATCGTGTCTATTATTCGTGAATCTGGCGGAACTGCGTTAGCGGTGTCCAAGGAAGACATTGCGGAATCTCAGTCTGTTATGGGCAAATACGGCATCTCATCCTCACCGGAGGGGGCGGCCACTTGGGCAGGACTTATACGGCTGATCGATCAAGGGTGGATCGGGTCGAAGGATGAGGTCGTCTTGTTTAACACTTCGCATGCACTGAAATATGTGCCATGGAATAAAGCGGGTTTGCCTAAAGTGAAGACATACCAGGAGTGGCTGAGTTTAAACAAAAGGTAAACCGATGAATGAGCTAAGAAAGACCTAACCTATTGACAGCTGTGTTTGGATTGTATATATTTGCAAGCAAGTACTTGCATGGATGTGATAATGAGTGGATCAACAGACACCAGAGGAGACGAGACGAAGAATATTACAAGCTGCAGCTAGTTTATTAAAGAATAAGGGGTATAAAGCAGTTACGACTAAAGCGATTGCCAAGACGGCTGCTGTGAATGAGTCTACGCTGTTTCGCCACTTTGGCAGCAAGAAGGGAATCGTAGAAGCTTTGGTGGAGGAGTATTCCTATATCCCGAAGTTCCAAGCTGTTTTTGAACATGTGATGTGGGATCTTGAGCAGGATTTGTTAGCTATAGCTGCAGCATATCATCAGTTCATGAAGCAGCATGGTGACATGGTATTGATTGGCCTGAGGGAAGCGGGTGCGCTTGAAGTGTTAGATGAGAAGGCAGCGAGTATTCCGAGAGATTTCAAACACCGCTTAATCGAATATCTTCAGAAGATGAGAGAGCAAGGTAAGCTGGGCGAGATCCATGAGGAAGCGCAAGCGATGACCTTCATTTGGATGAACTTAGGATTCTTCCTCTCCAAGTCGATGTATGGAGATCGAATCACTGAGATAAAAACGGAACAATTTATCGAGCATAGTATTAGGACATTTGCTAGGGGATTAAGACCCTAGTCTTTTTTTTAACTAATAAGCAAGCATGTACTTGCATGGGAGTTGTAAGGTCATGAAGCAGACAGAAGTCATCGTCATCGGCAGTGGCCAGGCAGGACTAGCTATAAGTTATTATTTAATGAAGCAGCGCAGGGAATTTCTAATTCTAGATGCTTCCAGGCGGATTGGAGATCAGTGGAGACATCGTTACGATTCATTATGTCTCTTCACCCCAAGAATGTACAGCCAACTGCCTGGGTTTCCATTTGAAGGAGAGCCTCATGGATTGCCAAGCAAGGACGAAGCAGCTGATTATTTGGAGCGATATGCTGAGCATTTTTCATTTCCGTTACAGTTAAATACACAGGTTCACCAGCTTCAGCAACATCATGAGGGCTTCGTAGTTGAAACTGATCAGGGGGATTATTGGGCAAGACAGGTCATTGTTGCTACGGGGCCATTTCAGAAACCGATGCTTCCGCCTTATTCGGAACAGCTATCTGAGCAAGTGTATCAAGTACACTCATCGGGCTATCAGAATTCCAAGCTATTGAATCCAGGACCCGTTGTGATTGTTGGGGCTGGCAATTCTGGCGCGCAGATAGCGGTTGAACTCGCCAATGAGAGACAAGTCACGATTGCGGCAGGACATCCATTAACCTTTAAGCCGCTTCACCTGATGGGGAAAAGTATCTTCTGGTATTTCAATCAACTGGGGCTCATTCAAGCGGATCATCATTCAATGAGAGGGAAATGGGTAAAGAGACAGACCGAGCATATCTATGGGCTTGAGTTGAAACGAATGATTAGAGATCAAAAAGTATTGAAAAAGACGCGTGTGATCAGCGCTGAAGGTTGCTCTCTTTACTTTGAGGATGGTTCAGCTGCGGAAGCCCAGAACGTGATTTGGGCGACAGGTTTTCGCACCGATTACAGCTGGATTCGAGTGCCCGGAGCACTAGATTCCAACGGAAAGCCCAATCATAATAGAGGGGTTAGCCAGGTGGAAGGGTTGTATTATATAGGGATGCCATGGCAAACATGTCGAGGCTCAGCTTTAATGGGTTGGGTAGGGATGGATGCTGCTTTTATTAGCGATTGTATGAAAACAAGAAGCTCTTGAGGGATTTACATGTCTGCACCGTGAATATCAATTGCTCGTGTGGTATATTAAAATAATATTTTGTGACTTAAGGGGGCAGACACATGCATCGAATTAAACAGATCATTCAACATCGTGAACAAGGGGTTCTAACGCATAAGAAACTCCCTCGATATGCCGTACTCATTCCTTTGGTCGAAATGGAAGGTGAAATGCATGTTTTGTTCCAGGAGAGAGCCCTTCATTTAAAGCGGCAGCCTGGGGAAATTTGCTTTCCAGGGGGGCGAATCGAGCAGTCTGATCGGAATGAACAAGCCGCAGCGATTCGTGAAACCTGTGAAGAGTTAGGACTTACCCCTGAGGATGTGACCTGTTTTGGTCCGCTTGATTACCTCGTTGAGCCTCATCGATTGATTTATCCCTTTGTTGGTCAGATTAAAAGGCCGGATCGAATGAAGCCGAGTGCTGATGAAGTGTCCCGTTTATTTTATGCGCCGCTGAACGAATTGAAGACGTTTGTCCCTGAGATTCATTATGTTGATATGCTGATTCGTCCGCGAGAAGGCTTTCCTTATGATGCGATGCCGGATGATCGAGGTCCGATGTGGAAGCGGGGAGAGCACGCGGTTTATTTTTATAAGTTTGATTCATTTACGGTGTGGGGGTTAACGGCCGTTATCCTGCATCATTTTCTCGAACTGATACGTGATCATTAAGTGGGAATGATGTGACGATATCTAATATTCATGGGAAGGGCAGGGCACAAAAGTGCAGAACAATCTTGAGGTCATTGAATTCAAGCAACAATGTGTTTTGCACGAATGGGCATCCGGTCGGTAGAGAGGCTTCGGACTGCTATATGCCTCATTTCATTAGACTACCGTTAGAGTTAGTGGCAAAACAAACGCATTAAACATCCCGCACAAAGGAGAAGATCTACAGAATAATGACAACAACAAGATGGTTACTCATTGCCCTTCTCATTTCTAATTTAGTGTGGGGAATACTATTCACTTTACAAGAGCGATCAACGCAACAGGAACACAAATTCGATCTATTTATGCTTGAGGGTTCCAATGAGCACTGGCAAATAAGGAATTATCGAGTGATGGTCGGAACAGATGAAATAACCCGTGGCAACGCAACTTTAGCTTATTCAGGACCTGCTGGAGAAGTGGAACAGGCTGCCTATTTCTCAGTCAGATTCTATGAGAAGCATCCTGAACACGGATTTGAACCCGTGTTGAGTAAGACGGTAAGCTCTCAGTCTGGGGGAATAGATTTATTCGCTATCCTTAGTGAAGATTTAGGCTCTATAACGGGAGCTGCCCTAGAACATGCAGCCGTAAGACAATTAGACACCTATGAGAGTGCTTATGCAGAAATTCGATGGAAACCCGAAGATGGAGCAATGAGAGTTGATAAGATTGAACTTGATGTGGCAGATCATATTCATATGGAGTAAACCTTTATGGGGCTGTCCAAAAAGTCAGTGTAAACTGACCTTTGGCGGCCCCTGTCCCATATT
>CAYUSG010000011.1:0-42441 GCA_964447355.1 uncultured Paenibacillaceae bacterium | reverse complement strand
GATTCGTACGCTGGCAATGAATTTCTGGGCAACGATTGAGCATTCTTTAAATTATAAATATAAAGAAAGTTTACCTCCAGAGATCACAGTGCGGCTTAAGAAAGCGGCAGAGGCGGCGTTTCAATTAGATGAAGAGATGTCTAATATACGTGAAGAGATTGTGGAATCCCAGAAATATTTCGAAGATAAATCCAATTTGGTCACGAAAGTGTTAAATGACATTCAAGAGCTGTATTTCTTCCATCGTTTTAGGGAGGCTGCCTTATTCCAAATGCGATTCAATGAGCTGTGGGAACGTGAGAGCCAGTGGGAATTAAAAGAATTGTCCGATCAGCTGCAGGAAGCGATAGCCCGTGCTAAAAAGGATAAAAAGGAATGAACGATAAGCTAATGGAGTATAGTCCGCTGTATGTTCAGTATATATATTATTTTAATGTGGAACGTGATTATTTCGAGTGCCATGAGGTTCTGGAAGAATTGTGGTTAGAAGAAGGCAGAGATCCTGTATATCAAGGACTGCTGCAAGTTGCTGTGGGGTTATACCATTTTCGTAACGATAATATAGGCGGCGCAATAAAACTGATGACCGCAGCGGTTGATAAGCTTGAGGGAACACAAGAGAAGATGCTGGGCATTGACATGGGTGCTATCTTGTCAGATACGAAAGCGTATTTAGACAAGCTGCTTCGTTACGATGAAGTGCCTTTTCCATTCTATGATCTTCATATTAAGGTGTTGGACCCGGAGCTGGAGCGTCAAGTGCAGCAGTATGTTGAACACCCGCCTGAACATGGCGATGAGGATTAAAGGCTGTGATAGAATACAACAAAACATCCCGGCTGAGCTGGGATGTTTTGAATTGGACGCCCAGCAATGGGCGTCATCTTTCATGTTGAAAGGTTCGATTAGGATTGTTGTAAGAACTGTTTGAAGGTGTCGAGGGAATGGCCCGGGTTGCTGCCGTCTGAAAGGCCTCCTGACATCCCGTTGGAAAGTCGTCCATCCTTATAGAATAATAAGGTTGGGGTGCCTTGAATTCCGTATTGATCCCATCCATCAGGAAATTCCTTAAGGTTAAATTGATGAACGGTTACACCTAATTCATCAGCCAGCGGCATCAGCTCAGGGGTTGTCCGAATACAATGCGGACAGTCCGGTGAGAAGAAGTAAGCAAAGAAGGTTTCTTTAGCTGCAATTTTGGCTTCAAGCGCTTCTGGCAGAATGATCTGTTGATAATGAGGATCATCTAATTGCTTTAACGTAAGATCATTCAGATCTTCAGGATCTTTTTGGTATAAGGCTTGTGCTGCTTCCTCATATTTGGCGAATTTCGTTTGGTCAGCATATACGTTTAAGAAGTATAAGCCTGCGAATAATACCACAATAATAGATAAATAAATGATCAGTTTCTTCATATAACCCCCAAGATATAATAAGATTAAGGCCTGATAAAGGATCATAAGCCCTATACTATTTTATCATGATTCTTAAAAATTAGGAATCGGTTACAACTCGTATCAAGTACGATTAGATAGAGATTATTGTGTCCATTTTTTGAATTTATACAGAAAGAAGCGATGACCATGACACTCAATTTGCCAGCTCCCTTTGTAGAACGAATGAGGGAGCTGCTTCAGGATGAATTTGATCGTTTTATGCAAAGTTACGACGAACCCCGCTATTACGGATTACGTGTGAATCCATTGAAGGTCTCTGTTGAACAGTTCCGTCGCATGCAAAGCTTTCACTTGGAGACTATTCCATGGGTTAAAGAGGGCTTCTATTATGAAGAGGAAGATCGGCCGGGGAAGCATCCCTATTACCATCTTGGCCTATATTATATTCAAGAACCCAGCGCTATGGTTCCTGTTGAATGTTTAGATGTACAGCCGGGTGAGCGGGTACTAGATTTATGTGCGGCACCCGGAGGCAAGTCAACTCAAATCGCAGCCAAGCTTCAGCAGCAAGGTCTGCTTGTGTCCAACGATCCAAGTGCGGAGCGGGCTAAAGCGTTAGTGAAGAATATCGAATTGATGGGCGTTAAGAACGCGGTTGTGCTGAATGAAACGCCAGAACGAATCGCTCAGCGATTCCCGCATTATTTTCATAAAATCCTGGTGGATGCACCTTGTTCTGGTGAAGGTATGTTTCGCAAGGATGCTGCTATGAGCACCTTATGGAAGCCGGATTGGGTCAGCCATTATGCCCAGATTCAGAAGCAAGTGCTCGCCGAAGCAGCGAAGATGCTAGTTAACGGCGGGCGAATTGTCTATTCAACCTGTACGTTTTCCCCTGAGGAGAATGAAGCTATTATTGCCGATTTCCTGGACAAGCACCCTTCCTTTAAAGTCATTACACCGCTAGAGATTGAAGGCTTTCAAAGCGGGCGAGGGGATTGGTTGGAAGCAGCGGGAATACATCAACTTAGCGAGCTGTCCTTATCCAGCTTAAAGGAACAGGTACAGCATACCATTCGCCTTTGGCCGCAGTTTATTAAAGGGGAGGGGCACTTTGTTGCAGTGCTTCAGCATCAGGGTGGATCGGCAGACTCGGCAAATGATACATCAATGGAATGGGCTGCGCATTACAAGGAAACGAAACACGAAAGGCTAACCGCTGAGGAATTAGACCATATAGCAGCTTTCTTTCAAAATAATTTGAATTTAGAAGCGCCCAAACATCTGGTTTCGTTTAAAGGTCATGTATATGCCATTCAGCCCGAGCTGCCTTCCTTACAGGCGATGAAGGTGGTTAGACCGGGTCTTTATTTGGGGATGGTGAAGAAGGATCGCTTCGAGCCCTCCCAACCGCTGGCGATGGCATTAAAGGCAGATGAAGCGAAGTATGTCATGGAGCTTGCGGCTGATGCACTAGAGGCAGTCAAATATCTCAAGGGTGATACGCTGGAATTGTCCGAAGCAGCGCTCGAACGCTGGGGGTTGAACTCACAGCCTAAGAAGAAGCACAAGGGAGAAGCGAAGGTCAAGCGCTACTGCTTAGTCTGTTTGGACGGACATCCGGCAGGCTGGGGCAAGATCAACGGCCATGTGCTCAAAAATGAATACCCGCCGGGTTGGAGGTGGCTGTAGTGGCGAAGATGCGCTTGGATAAGCTGTTATCTCATATGGGCTTGGGTTCAAGAAAAGAGCTTAAAGGGCTGGCCAAGCAGGGGGCTATTAGCGTGAACGGAACGATTGTCAAGGATAGCGGTCTACAGGTGGATCCAGATCACGATAACATTGCTGTGAACGGGGAAAGGATCGTTTATCGTGAGTTTATTTACATCATGTTAAATAAACCGCAAGGTGTGATTTCGGCAACGGAGAATATGAGAGATCGGACGGTCATTGATCTACTCCCTAGCGCACTGCGGCATTTCGATCCTTTTCCAGTAGGGAGATTAGATAAAGATACGGAAGGCTTGCTCTTATTGACGAATGACGGACAGCTTGCACATGAACTTCTCTCGCCGAAGAAGCATGTACCGAAGACGTATTGGGCTGAAATTGAAGGTGTCGTAGGACAAGCTGATATCATCCGTTTTCAAGAGGGCGTAACACTGGAGGATGGTTATTTGACGAAACCTGCAAGTCTTAACATCCTTAGTACCGATAATGAGAAACAAACATCTTGTATAGAGTTAACGATTACTGAAGGTAAATTTCATCAAGTCAAGCGAATGTTCGAAGCGGTGGGCAAGAAAGTTACGTTTCTCAAACGGTTATCCATGGGTTCATTACGTCTTGATGAACAATTGACCCCAGGACAGTTCAGAGAGTGTACGTCTGAAGAGATAGAGGCTTTGAGAAAGAGGGAGCAGGAATGAGATGAGTAATCTGTAATATAGGAAACATAAGGGAGTGGGGAACATGGATCACGCGTATTCATTGCTAGCACTTGATGTAGATGGGACATTATTAAATGATGATCACGAGATAACAGATGTTACGAGACAGGCCCTTAAAGCGTTGGGCAGCAAGGGAATAGAGCTTGTCTTATGTACGGGAAGAGGTCCCAGTAATACACTGCCGCTATTAGAGGGCTTAGGACAAGAAGGATATGTGATTACCCATAACGGAGCTGCCACTGTTAGGAGTAAGGACCGATCGATTATTCATCAATTTACGTTTCAAAGGCAAGACGTTCAGTCCTTGATCGAATTTTGCAGAGCGGAAAGCATCCATTTTGATATAAATACGGTGTTTGATCTTTATATTGAAACGGTTACGGATGATGTTGCGGAGATGTATGAAAAGTTCGAAATCGTCCCCATCCGTCTTAAGAGTTTAAATGATTTAGAAGAAGCTTTCGTTAAATTCACTATGTTCGGCAGCATGGAACAGATGGATCGCATACAATCGATGTGGGAGGAACTGGGCTGTTCCCTGCGCATGATTCGCAGCGGCGACCAGTTTATTGATGTTATGCACAAAGAGGCGAATAAAGGCAATGCCTTGCGACGATTTGCTGAGCAGAAAGGTTTGGCTCCCGAGGCCATTATCGCCATGGGGAACTATTATAACGATATAGAAATGCTGGAATACGCCGGGTTAGGTATCGCTATGGACAATTCGCCGGAAGCTGTAAAGGCAAAAGCCGACACTGTAACGGCTTCGAATAACGAGAATGGTGTGTATACGGCTTTGAAGCAATATATTTTTTCATAACTTGGGACATCCTAACGTGGAGATGTAAATCACATTAAACCATGATTAGGAGGTACGTTCCATGGACCATGTAATGATTCGACCTGATTTAAGAACGAGCGGCGGCGAAGTCAATGACATTCTAATTGGCGGCAAATATGCAGGCACTCTAACACTGGTGTATCGAGAGCGCGAGCGTATGTCGGGGGCCATTCAACTGGAGAAGGAATCCCTTACTAAGCGAGATAAGCAGGCTGTAATGGATTATACTCGTGGCTATGTGCAATCTTTGATTGATGCTTATCAGGTGGATGATTGTGATGTGGTGGTAACGTACAGCACCTATGATCATGTCATAGTAACGGACAACAATCTGGGGGTCATTGAGTCGTTCGTGGATGACGATGAGGATCTGGAGTACGTTACAGACATGCCGAGTACTTATGAAGTGGAAGAGGAAGAGCTTGATATGTATCAGCTTTCAGACAGACGCGGGAACAAGCGTAAGCCGTTTGCCGAATCAGATCGCATAATACATCGCAAGCTGCAGCAGGACGGCAGGCGTTATCGAGCTATGGATGATGATGAACAGACCGCTTATTATGAGCTCGTTATAGTGGGAGAAGGGACTGACACGGTAGAGTATCACGTGTATGATCGGAATCAGGACTGGATAGCAGAAGCGTATATGACGATTTATGATACAGATGTTGTTGGGGATGTGCATTGGAGATTTGAACCCTCAACTGATGAAATTGAACATGTCACGGATTTGATTATTTCAGACTTTGACGAGGATCAGATTGAAACGTTCTCCATCGATATGAAATATCAAGAAGATGTGATTGAAACGATTGAGCTCACCCATGAAGACCTGCAAGATGAAATGGATGCCATTATGATGGACGAGGAGTACGATAGCTCATTTAAAGCGATTCTGGCACGAGATGATGGGGACACGTTGACGTATGAAGTGTATGAACAAACACATGGCGGTCTGCCTATCTGTACAGCAACGGTCGATATTTCCACTAGAGATGTGACAGGGTTTATTGATTTACGCAATCACATCAGCGAGGATGATCGAGAACAGATTGCTACGGTACTGTTATCTGAGTTGGATAAAGAGAGAGAGTATACAACAGTTAATCTGTCTATGCTGCATAATAATGAGTTGATCGAAGAAGTGATGTTCGAGATGGATCAGGTCCATTAGAGCCTATGAATAATGAAAAGCTGCTCATCCTGCAAGGCAAGCCTTGATTCAGGATGAGCAGCTTTTTGATGTAATACGTGTGATTACTGATTCATCTCATCTGCGGAAGGACCGTACATCCCTGGGATCGGAACTTGCAGCAAGCGCAGATAGACGCTGAGCTGTCCGCGATGGTGAATTAAATGACTGATACCGAACCCGCGCAGCATTGTAGCTTTAGGTCCTTTTCCGATCACATAATCACCCATCCGTACCGTCCACTCTTCGGCGAGTGTTTGTTCGTCGCTTGCGTCAAGCAGCTGTTCGAGTTCACGCGTTCTCTGATCCAGCTCTTCCAGCATTGCCGCACGGCTGTTCAACGGCTCACGTTTCTGAGGGACTGACGCCAAATCGAGCTCTTGGCTGCTCAGGATCTCTGTCATCCAATATACAATATTAACGATATGGGTGGACAAATCGCCAAGACTGTACGACTTGTCATGCGGTTTCCAAGCCAGTTGTTCGTCTGGCACCCGCTCTAGGATGCGGCGCGTGCTTGTAAGCTCAGGCATAATATCCCCAATGATAAATGGTTTGCTCACAATGTCTAATCCTCCTTAGCACTGATTTGAATGTGTAAATAGAACAAGAAAGGGTATGTTCCTTCTTACTATATCCAGCGCCTAAACCGAAGTCAAACGGATGTGAGCGATCATCCTGCGGAAGTGATTGAATCCATTAAAGATTGGGTTCTGAGATCCGCAATACTTGTCCAACCATGATCATATCAGAAGTAAGCTTGTTCCACCGTTTCAGTTGATCGATCGTTATGCCGTACTTGTTGGCAATGATCCATAAGGTGTCGCCAGCCTTCACAGTATGTATTGTATTGTTGCTTGAACCAGCTGCAGGAACGGAAGGGTTAGCTGTTAAGTTTGGATTAGCTAAGTATAACGTTTGCCCGTACCGAATCATGTCCTGCGGTATATCATTCCATTCCTTAAGTTGACTAATGCTGGCCCCAGTACGGGCACTGATTTTCCATAAAGTATCGCCGCTGAGTACAGTGGTTTGTTCGGGCAGCACTCTCTTGATGCCAAGGAATCGAGATTGCCAATAGGAGGTAGTCAGATCTACGGTAATGACACCTTTGGATACTGTGGCATTGATCATGCGATGGTTGCCAGCGTAAATGCCAACATGGCTGGGAACACCGGAACCATTTTCGTGGAAGAAGACCAAGTCTCCAATCTGAGCTTCATTCCAGTTAACCGCATGCCCTAGTTGGTACTGCTGGCTGCTCGTTCTTGGCAGTGTCACACCGATGTGAGAGAACACGCGTTGTGTATAGGATGAGCAATCGAAAAATGCAGTTTGATTCGGGTCTGCACCAAATTGATAAGGTGTACCATAATAGCGATTAGCCGCATTCATCAATGTATGATTCAGATCAAAAACGGCAGCTTGGCTAATAGAAGCTGAGGTGCCGAAGGATTCAGGAAGTACTGCGGGACTAAAGAATAAAGTAACAGTTAAAGCGGTTGCAAGAGTAGATGTTGCTGCTTTGCGAAGTGGATTAGAACGCTTATGTATTGTCATGATAGGACCTCCAATGTTAGAACGAGTAGAATAGATTCATATCATTAGTATAAGAGCCGTCTTCCCGTTAGAACAATCTGAAAGTTATGGGAATTTGGGTCACGGGCGTCTTTATAGTGCATCGTGAAAAAATTCTTTCATTATATGTCGAATCTTGCGATAATAAGCCTAAGGGGGGGATTGCCGTGAGTATAACGAAGCAAGAGCTGGAACATGTGCTTTTCTTGTCACAGGTCGTGATGGAGGGGAATAAAAGAACCTTAATGCCATCTACGCTGCAAACACTCATGTACATAGCGAAGTCGCTGGATCATGTAGATTTGTCAGAACCGGTGACGGAGGTGATCCGAGAATGGATCCAAGCTGTAGAAGCCGAGCTCATTCACGAATCCCATCGTTTAAACGAAATTCAGTCGAATTTGGCCCAAAGAACTAAACGAAACCCTTTTTGATAACATACCATTGTTAACGAAAACGAGGGCATGATATAATATAAGGATGCTTTTCAAGGATAATTAAAGGTGAGGAAAAACATGACTTACGAAATTCCTAAAAACATACAAACATTAGGTGTAGATATTAAGGCGGATCAATTGAAATATCATCACAAGCGTGTGCTCGTGTCCAAAGAATTCACCTTTGACAGTGCACATCATTTACATTGCTACGAGGGAAAATGTAAAAGTCTGCATGGCCACACCTATAAACTGCAGGTCATCATGGCCGGACGTGCGGATGAGCGCGGCATTGTCATTGATTTTGCAGATATGAAGCGGATAACGAAGCTGAAGGTTATCGACGCTCTGGATCACAAATATCTCAACGAAGTGCTGCCTCTAATGAATACTACCGCAGAGAATATGGTCGTGTGGATATTCGAGCAAATTCAACACGGCTTAGTTGAAGAAGGCTGGACTCCCAGAGTGACTTTAGAAGAAGTAAAGCTGTGGGAAACGCCAACCAGCTACGCTTCAATTACGCGCTCGATGATGGAGGAGCTGGACGCATGACGACATTAACAACGGCAGAAAGCAGAAAAGATCTGGTCCCTATGGTTGAAATCTTCGAAACAGTGGAGGGTGAAGGAACCCGAGCGGGCTTTCCTACCGTATTCGTTCGATTATTCGGTTGTAATCTTCGCTGTACTTGGTGTGATACGACTTACAGCTACCCGCCGTCTGAAGCCGAGCTTTGGCTGAGCAAGGAAGCCATAGTTGAACAAGTCAAGTCTTATGCTTCGCGCCACATCTGCTTAACGGGCGGCGAACCGCTGATGTATGGGGCGAAATCGTTAGAACTGATCGAGGCGTTGATGACAATAGAAGGACTGAAAGACCTTCATATTGAAACGAATGGTGCGATTGATTTGAGTTATTTTATAGAGCGCATTTCCTCCAATCAGGTTAGATACATCATGGACTATAAGCTGCCGGATTCAGGTGAAGCCGATAAGATGCATCTGCCGAATCTCACAATGCTCCGCGAACAAGATGAGCTGAAGTTTGTAATTGGCAGTGAAGCTGACTTTATCGAAGCCAAACGGATTATTAAAGAGCATCAGCCCAAGGCGCTTTGCTTATTCAGTCCGGTATGGGAGACAATGCCTCCTAGAAAATTAGTAGATCTCATGCTGGAGCATCAATTAGCAAACGTGAAGCTTAATATGCAGCTGCATAAAATCATTTGGGACCCGCACATGCGAGGCGTGTAATACAAAGAGGTGTATACAATTTGACAAACGATACGAATCACATCAAGAAAGCGGTTATCATTCTCAGCGGGGGATTAGACAGCACAACCTGTATGGGGATGGCGAAAGAAGCAGGCTATGAGCTGTTTCCAATTACGTTTGACTATGGACAGCGTCATCGAATGGAAATTAATAACGCGCGAAGCGTAGCGCAATTTTACGGCGTATCCGAACGTTTACATGTAATAGCGTTGGATTTTCTCAGAACGATTGGTGGCAGTGCGTTGACCGACGATACGATTCATGTGCCGACAGAAGGCGTCCAGGATGAAGAGATCCCTGTGACTTATGTGCCGGGTCGCAATTTGCTGTTCCTTTCGATTGCAACCTCTTATGCGGAAGTGATCGGTGCGGAAGCGATCTATATCGGTGTTAATGCTTTAGATTACAGTGGATATCCTGATTGCAGGCCTGAGTTTATTGAGAAAGTAGAAGAGGTGATTCGTTCCGCCACGAAAGCAGGCGTAAGCGGTCATACGATTCGAATCGAAACGCCGCTTATTCATATGACCAAAGCGGAGATTATTAAAGAGGGCATGAGGCTTGAGGTGCCCTATCACCTAACTACGTCTTGCTACAATGGGCATGAGGAGGCCTGCGGCATTTGCGACAGCTGCAGACTGAGGTTAAAGGGCTTTGAGGAAGCCGGCCATACGGACCCTATTCAATATACTGAATAAGGTCGGGATCACGTTATGGGAAACGGTGTATTTCTCATTCAACGCGAATCATAGATTAGGTGTATAAAGAAAAAGCAGGAAACCCCATCAGCGGGTTCCCTGCTTTTTCTATTCAAGCCTTTGGCATGTCAGCCATTGATTTGCTGAAAGCAGTAACTTTATTCTTGCCTGTTGTTTTGGAGGTGTACATCGCATGGTCGGCTTGCTTGATTAGCGTTTCAGCATCGACCCCTTTCTTAAATTTACTGAAGCCCACGCTTACGGTAACTATGGTTTCAGTTTCTACACTGCTCCGTATAGTTTCGGCCAATTGCTGCGGTTTCGTTGAACTGTCTGTAAGTAATACGACAAGCTCTTCACCGCCATAACGGCCTACTTCCCCTATATCATCTGTTGCATGTTTCAGAATATCTGCAACCTGTTTGAGTACTTCATCTCCCTTTTGGTGGCCCTGGGTGTCGTTCAGTTTTTTGAAATTATCAATGTCACAGAAGATTATCGAGACGGGGCGCTCCCGCTGTATATATTGCTGAACTCGCTTGA
The DNA here is from genome assembly GCA_964447355.1 of uncultured Paenibacillaceae bacterium. Lineage (GTDB taxonomy): Bacteria > Bacillota > Bacilli > Paenibacillales > CAYUSG01 > CAYUSG01. The sequence continues at coordinate 32,028 of CAYUSG010000011.1, read as the reverse complement.
AGAAAAATTTTCGATTATATACACCTGTCAGCCCGTCGGTAATGGATGAATGATACACCGCTTGCAGCAGTTCAACGACTCGCTCGAAGATAAAGAGGAACAAAATACCGTAGAAGAACACGGGAATAAAGTTTTCTATGAATGATAAGAAGCTGACGGGTTTCTCGAAGACGTATTTATTAATGGTATGGGCTAAATGGGTTGTAAAGTAAAGTGTGAGACCGATTTGATATTTCAATGATTGGCCAATGTACGGCGTGATGAAATACATGCACAGGAAGATGTATAGAAATAACAATAAATCCAACCCTATATCGTTCAGAAGCACCATTTCTCTTGATGGATCTTCAATTGGTCTTAATATATAGAAGCGAATCGAAGCGATGATGCCTGTTATGACTAATGACGTATAGAATATAATGTGCTGGAGCCGCTTGGTTCGATTATAAAGCTGGTAGATGCCCATATTGATCAGAATAAATGCAATCACTCGCAGCATTTGGGCCAAATAGTCTGTTGTAGTATGAAAGGTTTGGTGACGTGTATCAAGATAGATCAGCATCATATACTGAAGCATCATAACCACCAGGGAAATCATGAAGGAAAGGTATGCTTTCTTTCGCCTGCTAATATATAAACGGTAAGACATTAAGAGCATGAGTGCCAGCATAATAATAATGCTCGTTGATGCATATACCCTGCCTAAAGCCCCGAACAGCAGTTCAGTCATTGTCATCGCTTGAAACACCACATTTCCTTCAAAATTTGATCACTGTTTACTTCAATCTACAAAAAGTGCGCCCAAGTTTCAAGTTATTCATTTCCTTTCACGAAATGTACCGTTAAAATAAGAATAGAAATGTCAACATGTGTTCAACATCAACGAACGTATCATCCCCGCGTTGAAGGATGAATTATATTAATGTGTGGACAGGGGGAGACATGGTTTGAGAATTTTACAAGCGTTATTCTTTCCGCCTGAACAGCCAGGCGGCGTATCTTCAATGGTGCCGTATATTCAAGAATATTTCGCAGCAGAGGGCTGGGAGATGGACTTATTCTATTTACCGAAACGGATTAAGAATAAAGGGGAAGAGCCGATTACGTTTCAAACATTTGATTGGACCGAATACAAGGGGAGCTTCGTTGTTGACAAGTATTTGCAGACGTTTATGGATTATCAATGGTGGACGAAGTTAAGGCTGAAGCAAGTTGATTATGACATCATTCATGCCCACCACCCTATTGCGGCATTAGTGATGAAACGGTTATTCCCAGAAACACCTGTTTATATAACGATCCATTCCAGCTTTGAGCGCGAGCTCATCTTAAATGGCAAGATCGAAGCTGGCGGCCCGGAAGAACGTTTTCTAACTTCGTTATATCTAGAATTGGAGCAGACGGTCGATTTGATGCTAACGGTTTCGAATTCTTTTAAGCAATACTTGGCTCAGTATGTGAATGAACCGGAACGCATCAAGGTGATCCGTAACGGTTTCGACCAGAAACGCTTTAGGCCGATGACACATGATAATGAAGTGCCGCAAATTATTACGGTTTGCCGCCTTGTTCCGGCTAAAGGACTGGACGTCTTATTGGAGGCATGTGCGTTATTGAAGCAACAAGGGCATCGCTTCGTCCTGCATATTATTGGTGATGGCCCGATTCGCACAGAATTGGAGCACAGAGCTGAGCAGCTAGGCATTTATGATGATACGATTTTCTATGGTTACATGCTGCATCCGGAGGAATTTATGCCGTTCTTTGATATTTTTGTCCTGCCTTCGCGGGCAGAGGCCTTCGGAAATGTTTTCGCAGAGGCAGCATTATGCTGGCTTGCGCTGGTAGGTACAGCGGTTGGAGGCATTGCCGAGCAAATCGAGAATGATGTTAATGGTTTACTCGTTCCGCCTGATGATGCTGACGCCTTAAGTGCGGCTTTAGAGCGGGTCGTTACGGATCCGGCCCTGCGACAGAAATTCGCCAAGGCCGCGTATGAGAAAGCTACAGAGACCTACGCTTTATCGCGGGTTATTGATCAGCTTAAGGAAGTTTATGTTAGCAGCAAAGAGCTCGCAGGGAAGTAGGGTGAATGCTGAACAGGTTGGTGCAACTTTATCATCATGATCGGGAGGAGGTAGACATAGTGCACGCGTTTCGATTTATACATGCTGCGGATCTTCATTTAGACAGCCCTTTCAAGGGCTTGTCTAATGTACCTAAGTCTATCCGAAATCGTTTAATAGATTCCACGTTGGATGCCTTCGACCGACTTATTCAGCTGGCTGTTCGGGAAGAAGTTGATTTCGTCCTTTTTGCAGGAGATATTTATGACTCGGCGGATCGTTCACTGCGGGCCCAGTTTAGATTGATGAAGGGGATTGAACAGCTTGCCGCACATCGTATTCATAGCTTTATTGTACACGGCAATCATGATCCCGAAAGCGGCAGAAAGGCCAGCTTCAACTGGCCCGAGGCGGTGCATTTCTTTCCTTCGCATGAGGTTGGGAGTTTGGTTGCAGTTAACCGCAGGGGCCAGAGCTGTGCTGTTATTCATGGGATATCCTATGCAGCTGCAGCGGTGCATGAGAATTTAGCAATGCGAATTAGAGCATCGGCTATGCAGCATGCGGACAAGCTATTTAAGATCGGGCTTCTGCATGCTAATGTTGCGGGTCAGCAGGAGCACGACAATTATGCCCCCTGCTCATTAGAAGAGTTGGTGACTGCGGGCCTTGATTATTGGGCGCTTGGTCATATACACAAAAGGCAGGAATTGCATGCCTATCCATTCGTAGTTTATCCCGGTAATATACAAGGACGAAGTATGAAGGAACAGGGTGCTCGTGGCTGCTATTTGGTCGATGTAAGTGAGACAGGTGAGGTTAATCTCCAATTTAAAGCGCTAGACGTTATTCAATTTAAAGAAACATCGATCGAGATTACGGAATTAGAGAGCTGGAATGCATTACGGACTTCCCTTCATCAGCAGATTGAGGCACTGCGCCGTCAAGCTGGAACAGCTTTGATGTTGAGGCTTCGGTTGACAGGACGCGGACCCTTACATCAAGAAATTCGCAGAGACGGTCATATAGAGGAGCTGTTATCAGAGCTTCGTTACGCTTGTGCGGAAACATTGGAGGAAGAAGAGGCAAATGAACATTTTGTTTGGATCGAAAGTATTCAAGCCGAGACAGGCAGTATCATAGACCGGTCGGCTTTGCTTAAGCAAGAACACTTTCTTGGGGACCTGCTTCGCCAAGCAGAACAGCTTAGAGGAGATCCTTCGTTGTTACAAGGCTTCACGGGAGAAGCCACTGCTGAGTTATGGCAGCACACGATGGCTGCAAAGTGGCTGGAGCCGATCACAGATGAGCAGCAATGTGAATGGCTGAGAGAGGCTGAACAGCTGGCGATTGATCTGCTGTTAGAAGAGAAGAAAGAGCGTGTAAGATGAAGATTCAAACGATACATGTTAACGGATTTGGCAGGTTGACCAATCGGACCTTCGATATTACAGGCCCGCTAACGGTATTCTACGGACCTAATGAGGCAGGAAAAAGTACGCTGCTGGGCTTTGTGAGATCCATGTTATTCGGTATTCCCAATCGACAGCATATGAGGGATCGATTCGAGCCCGCTAACGGAGGTCCGCACGGCGGTTCGATGATCTTAACGGATGAGAACGGAAGACGCCTAACAGTGCGCCGATATGAACGAGGTACGTCAGCATCAGCTTCAACAGATGAAGGCTCCGGGCTGTATTTTGACGATGGGACAATCCTGCCTTTGTCTGAGCTGGACCATTGGATTGGAGGCTTGTCGCAGGATGTATTCCGACAGATTTTTGCCTTCAGTTTAAGTGAGCTGCAAGAAATTCGCACGCTTCAATCCGATGAGGTCAGCGGTTATTTATACGGTGTTGGAATGGGCATCAGCGGCAATGCTGTCCTGCAGGCAGAGAAACAGCTAACCAGCGGTATGGACAAGCTGTTTAAGCCAAAAGGACGGAATCAGGATATATCTCATAAGCTGCAGCAGTTAAGCGAGCTGGAAAAAGGCATGCGCAAGAGTAATCAGACGATTGCAGCCTATAACGAACTCACAGCTGAACTGCAGCAGCTGGAACAAGTGATTGCATCGCTTGAGCAAGAAGAAGCAGATACATCAAGACAGCACGAGCTCGTGACGAAGGGCATTCGTCTATGGGAGCCATGGATTCGCATGAAGCAGCTGAAATTGGAGCTTGAGCAGCTGACTGAGACAGCCGCATACCCTAAGCAGGCCATTGAACGGTATGAGCATCATCGGACCGAGGCGTTAAGAATAAACGATGAGCTGAATTGGAAGGCGCAGAAGCGGGAACAGGTGCAGGCAACGATTCAGAGGTTGACGGAGGCCATTCGTCCCGATGCATTAGCGCAAGCAGCCCAAATCAAATTGCTGTACGATCAGATACCTTCTTATCAAAAGGCTGATCAAAGCAGGCTTGAGCTCAATCAGGATATTGAGCATCTAGAATCCCAACTGCATCAAATTCTTCAGCAGATCAATGAGCATTGGACCGTAGAGGAGCTTCAGCGCTTCCCAATTTCTATTGCTATGAAGGAACAGATTCGAGGTTTCAGGGACCGAATTGCTGATATGCAGGCTGAACTTTCCGCAGCAAATCAGCTGCAGGAGCGGACTGAAGCGGAAATGGAAGCTTTAAGTCTTAAGATTCGGGATGCTGAAGGCGAGCAAGATATGCTAAAGCGCAGGGCGGTATTTGAAGCGATAGGGTTTCCGAATATGGAACTGGGGCAAGGATTAGAAAGAATTGAGCAAATTATCATACAGATTGAACACGTACTGGCTTTGAAACAAAAGTATGAATCCGTAACATCTAGAGTGAACGATCTGAAAGACCAGCTGCAAAGAGAAATAGCCATGATTCAGGAAAAAAAGCAGCTTCAAACCCAATTGTTACAGCTTCAAACCGAATCGACAGGAAATGACCAAGGGTTAAAAAAATCCTGGATTTTCAGAATACTGCTTCTCTTGGGGGGAGTAGCTAATCTTATGCTGCCTGCTTATGAATGGCAGCAGGGTAATTGGAAGGGAGCTGTCTTAATTGCCGTTGTGATCGCTTTAATGAATGGGTGTCTTTGGGCGATTAGACCCAAACCAACCCATTCAGGCAGCGCTAAGCGAAGTGAAAGACAGTTTCCAAGTGAAGCCATGGATTCATCAAGATCCATGTTAGATGCGGTGCAGCAACGATTATCCCAGGCAGAAATGGAATGCACGGCGCTTGAACGTCAGATTCAAGATGAATTAGCTGCTCTGCGAACGTTATCGTATCGAACAGAAACGTACATTGCAGCCACGGCAACGGCTAAGCTTCAAGAAACGGTTACATCAGGAGTTGGGCAGCTTGACCTGAATGCGCATCGGCTTAATCAAGCGCTGCAGGACTATAGTCAAGCACGTGACGAACTGAAGACATTCATCATGGAACAGCGCATGCTGGATAAGCAGGCAGCAGACTGGAAACAGGATGTGAGAATTCAGCTTTCAGATCTGCAACATATTCGTGAGCAGATAAATCAACTAAAGCAGTCAGAGCAGTCCTGTAAGCTGGAGTGGCACACGTTCTTAACTGAACATCATCTCAGTGATACGCTAACTCCAGAGCTGGTACTTGATATGATTCCGTATATTGAGCAGGCGAAGAAGCTGCTTCAGCAGAAGGAAGCTTACGTTAAGAAGCGCAAGCTCGCACAATCGCAGATGGCCGTGTTCGATTCCGAGGTTGATGCGTGGATGAAATCAAATGATGATCCATCGAGTACGGCAGATCCTGTGTTTAGGGTACGTAAGCTTATGGAAGAGCTGGACGCCATGCAGCAGGCTGATAAAGAACGAGACCAACAACAGCTATTGTTACATGAGCTTAATGAGCAGATAAAGCAAACAAAAGCGTCATATGATAGGGAGCAGAAGCACATTCAGGAATTATGGGCTGCACTTAATGCAGACGATGAGGAAACGTTCCGTCAGAACGCTTTGCTTAGTCTGAAGCGTGAGGAGCTTGCTGCAGCTTTAGGACAGCAGCAGGCTGTCATTGAGGCTTGGCAAGGTGATTGGGATTTGGCAAAGCTGCAGGCTTTGTTCCAGCAATACGACCTTCATCAGCTGCAGGAGCAGCAATCCCGTTTAGGTGAACAGCAGCGGCAGCTGCGGGTTAAGCTGAATGAAACAAAAGATCAGCGAGGTCGATTGCGCCACGCCTTAGAACAGATTGAACAAGGGGAGGAGCATGCGCACAAGCTGCTTCAGCTGCAAGAGACAGCAGCTGAGCTTCAGACTTCGGCGAAGCGTTGGGCGATTCAAGCTATGGCACTTGAGCTGATCAAACGGGCTAGAGAGGTGTATGAACGAGAGCGGCAGCCAAATGTGCTGCTTAAGGCGTCATCATGGATGCGAACATTTACAAATGGCGCATACACGAAGATCGTATCTCCCTTAGAACAGAAGACGCTGCGATTGCTAGGACGTGATGGGCAATGGGTAGATGCTGCCTTTCTGAGCCGAGGCACAGCTGAGCAGCTTTATCTGGCGATGCGGTTCGCATTAGCCGATGAATTCGCACATGCACGTGGCGTAAGTTTGCCGATGATTATGGACGATATCTTCGTTAACTTTGACGATATTCGCTTGGCAAGCTGTATTGATGTGATGGCCGAACTGTCCTCAAGGCATCAATGGATCATTTTTACTTGTCATGAGCATGTGAAAGAAGCGTTTATGCGCAAGGTGCCAGACTGTCAGATCATTAACTTAACTGAATAAGCTGTATGGAGCTGCACACAGCGGAGATGGACCAGCCGCTACCGTGCAGCTGCGTTTGTATAGGGATTGATAGGGTTTCCTTCGTCATATTGTTCAAGGATCAGGACATAGTCTCTAATAATAAGTGTTATGTTGGTAAAGGAGCATAGGATAAACAAGGGGGACACCTAAATGATAATAAAATCATCACAGGACATAGAAGTGTTAAAGCACATCGGCAGCATTGTGAGAGAGACGATTAACTTAATGAAGAAGCATACCGAGCCGGGAATCACAACCCGCGAATTGGATGAAATGGGTGAAGCTTATTTGGTCAGCCAAGGTGCGGTCTCAGCTCCAAGAAGCATGTACGAATTTCCTGGGGGCACCTGCATCAGCGTGAATAACGAAGCTGCTCACGGTATTCCGGGAGATCGCGTCATTGAGCCGGGAGATTTAGTCAACATTGACGTCTCGGCAGCTTTGAACGGCTATTTTGCAGATGCTGGTCAATCCTTTCAAGTCCCTCCTTATGATGAAGCAAAGGTTAAACTTTGCGACGAAACGTATCAGGTTATGATGAAGGTGATCCAGAGTTTGAAGCATGGCGTTAAGCTGAATACGATTGGAAAAATCATCGAGTCGGAGGCGAAGCAAAGAGGGTATCGCATTATACGGAATTTGTGCAGTCACGGAATCGGAAGGGCATTGCATGAGCCGCCGCACCAAATACTGCCCTTCTATAACCCTCAAGTGAAAACCGTTCTGAAGGAAGGACAAGTATTGACGATAGAGCCGTTTCTGTCCACAAGCAGCGAATTTACAGTGGAAGCTGAAGATGGTTGGACATTGAAGGTGCCAGAGGGAACCTATGTAGCGCAGCATGAACACACGATTATTATTACGAAGGATCAGCCCATCATCGTAACATGAATCAAATTACATGGATTATCCGTACAGCTTAATATGAATGGATGCAATGAAGGAAATAAATCCAGAATTATGCAGTAGATCATATTTTTCCTTGATGTTATGATGGCATATGTGAAGGACAGTAGTGTCCATTTAACCAGGGGACTTGCTAGTTGTGGAAGGAGAAACAAGAATGCGTAAGCAAAGCAAAGGTGACGGAAATGGGTGGCGAATCATAGGGCTATTATTGACCCTATGTGTAACATTGCTTGTAAGTTCAAATTTACCGAGCTCAGTCTCAGCTTCTATTAAAACGAATGCACAGATTCAGCTGAAATCTGAGGAATCACGGGGATTGAGCTTCCGAGATGTAGCTAATCACTGGGCACAACAGACGATAACGTGGGGAACTAAACACCACATCGTGGCAGGTTACGAGGACGGAACCTTTAAGCCGAATCGAGTGGTGACCGAAGCAGAGTTTCTTGTCATGCTGCTAAAGGCTTATCCGGATCAGAAGCTGCCTGTAACAGCTGGAGCTGTATGGTATGACCAATATTTCAAGTATGCATCGCTGCAGAACTGGTCTATCTTGGGTAAGAAGATTGGAGATACGCATCAATTTAATCGCGGTCAGGTGGCGCAGCTGATTGCATCTACGCAAGGTCAGGACTTGGATCGGGCAGCTTCGATTCAATTTTTGCTCGATAATGGGCTGGCCAGCGGCAAAACAAGCCAATCAACAGCGGGATTCGGGGCGAATGATCGCTTGACCCGAGCCGAAGCCCTTCAATTGATTCGTAATCTTAAAGACAAGCAAGTGCCCTTGAAGAAAGCGCCTGGTAAGAAAAGCGAATTCCAGGTTAGAGGCATTGCTATCGGTGATTCAGAACAAAAGGTACTGGATACGCTGGGACAGCCAGCTAGAAAAGATGCCAGCGAATATGCCTTCAAATGGTATATCTATAATCAGGATTACAGCCAATACGCTCAGATCGGCATACAGAATCAGAAGGTCGTAGCCTTATATTCTAACAGCGGAGCGTGGTCGTCCAAGCAAGGGATTACGGTAGGATCTACACCCGCATCGGTTAAAGCTGCTTATGGGGAACCTTTAGATTATTTGGAAAAGGGTAATACCCGGTTTCTCGTTAACGGAAGTGAGGATGAATACGGCTATTACTTGATCGATAACACATATACTACGCTTTTCTTTGATGTTCATCATGATCGATCCGTGACCGCTGTATTAATTATGGATAAAAAAGTCGAGGAATCTTTGATGGATTTCTACGGGACTTCTAGCAGTGAGTTAGTGAAAAGCTATGAACTGCAAATCTGGGACATGGTGAATGCGATTAGAACCCGGATGGGCAAGTCACCGCTCGCTTGGGATGACTTAGCTTCGGCTTCTTCGAAGAAACACAGCAAGGATATGGCTGTTAATGGTTTCTTTCATCATACTAATTTAAAGGGAGAATCTCCTTTTGAGCGTATGGAGAAAGAGGGCATCCGCTATATGCTTGCGTCCGAGAATATAGCCACAGGACAGCGAAATGCTATCTTCGTTCATGAGGGTTGGATGAATTCATTAGGCCACCGTCAAAATGTATTAGGGGATGTAACGAGACTGGGAACAGGCGTCTATTTCGGCGGCGAATACGATGTCTACTATACACAGAACTTCTACACCCCAATGCCATAAATAGTTATCGGTTGCTTTAAGCAGAGAAGAGGCTGTCCGAAAAGTGGAAATATCTTTGAAATTAGTAACTAAGAACGCTAATATATCACGGTTTTGAACCATTGTGAGGGGCATCCAAAAGTCGCTTATACGACTTTCTGGAACGCCCTTTTTTGTTTATTCCTGACTGAAGAATGGGGGACTTGGTTTAATCTAGAATTCAATGTATATTTCTCGATACTTCTGTTTCTGTTGCTGCTTACGAGCTCTAATTTGCAGAATCCCATCCTTGAACGATGCTTTGCAGCGCATACTTAACACTGGGACCGGGAGCTTTATGATCTTCTCATCTTGTCCTTGGAGTCCTATGATTTTAAGCTGGTAGGCATGAAGATAAACCTGAAGCGCACGCGGATTTACTGCTGGCGGAACAGGAATCCGCACAATGACGTTCCGATGTGTTTGGAACATTTTGGGTTTAAGGTGGGCAGAAGTTGATGCAGGCTTTGCTTTGGATACGCTTTGTTCAATCGACTGCTTCACAAGGTCTTCAACCCAAGCCATATCCTTCATCCATTTGTTCTGATCCCCGTCTTGAAAGAAGGGCAGAGGTTGGCTAAAGAATTGCTCTATGGACTTCCAAGTGTCATTAGATGAATCGCTGGAGTGTTTGCTCAAGATCGTTCGCCTCCTCATGAATGCTTCACGCTGCATTATTCTTACTGCGGTTCGCCTATATGCCCATCATATGAATGTAGGGCTGCTCGTGATACAGTGTGACGAAGCACCTCTGGGTAGATAACTACATAATCTAAAGCATAGATCAATATGAACAGAGGAGTTTGATGTATGCCTTCAATCGTAGGAAATGTAAAAATATTAACGGTCGGCCCAAGTTCCATTGTACAGTTTGGAGATGCAATACAGTTATCCCCTCAAAGCACTGCAAAGACGTTTGCGGGTGCAGGTTCTTTTAACACAGGTGATTTGCCGCGGACGAATAATGCAATTAGCAATACGAATACGAATGACCAAGACGTAGCAGATGGAAGTCAGGTTACAACCGGAAACTCTGGGGTGGCCTAACATGCAGTGGACCATTCATCAGACGATTCAGATTCATACGCTGCGGGTGGATGCGGTGTCTAATTCATCGGTGCTTCAAATTGGAAGCGCGGGCTGTATTCAGGGACTGTCTAATCTGTATAACACAGGGGGATTTACAGGTCCTGCTCCTGAAGCGGAAGGAGCAGGAACGGCTGAATCGGGAGCCATGCCTCAGACCCCGTTAGTCCCTTTGCCTCCACCCGCCTAACCTATAGGCTTTCACCTAATGCTGTGGGTTGCATAAGCTGTCATACAAGGAGGGTTTGCGATGTGGAATATGAAGGGGTGGAACGAATGTCAAGGTCAGTTACGATGGTTCCATCAAATGATCATCCAGCAGCAGCATACCATTGAACGACTGCAGCAGCACCTAGAGCGCCTAGAATCAGAGCTTGCTGAATTGAAGGAACGCAAGTCCATTCATGTAGATACGATACAATACAAGTTTGATCAGCTCAAAATTGAAACGTTAGAAGGACAGCTGCACATCGGATTAAGCCCGGGGCAGACGGATGCGATAGAGGATTTTGCTGTACACTCATCTGGAACAAGTATTTCTGAGGTTTCGCCTATGGGAATGGAGCAGATGAAAGAGATCGAGCAAGAAGCATACACTATGCTGGGGCAAGAAGGAACTCGGATGATTAAGTCGTGTTGTCTTCGCTATGAACTGTCCATAGATGCTGATCAATATGGGTTGATCCTGAATGATCTCAAACAGCAGTTGCCTAAGCGAGTGCAATGGTATGTTCAGAAATATCCTAAGCAGGCTTACACGGCTGAACAATTAAGCCAGATGAAAGCTGAAGTGCTGAGTAAGCTCAAGCATGATATTACGTTCGCAATCGAACAATATATTAAACAGCTCGGAGGGGAAGGGGAGCAACCATGAAATATGAAGTGACTAATCATGAGCTTCACATTGGCAGTATACGGGTGATTGGGGTGTCCAGCTCGTCTGTATTACTGATTGGCGATACGGAGCGCATATCCTGCTCATCGATCTTTGATACCCCGCCGGAATCATTGATCGTAGGTCCATTCACCCCATTAGCGCCAGAGCGGTAAGCAGCGATGAAGCGTATATCTTGTGTTAGAGATGTCAAGCTGCTAAGTTTAACATTAAGCTCCATAGCTCAATTCGGGGATAACAAACAGATCAAGGCTGAATCGAAAGCATTAGCCGTGCAACGAGAGGCGGAGATCTTCTATGGGAATGAAGGGGATTTTGACTCGTATGTCATCTTTAATCAACAGCTGCCGGAACCGTCTTTTCCTTGCAATATAATGATGCAGCAATCCCATAAACAATCCATGATTAAAGTAGGATCGGTCGAGATTCTCGGTGTCTCTTCATCTAGTGTTTTGCAGATCGGTTCGAATGAAGTGATCGATTGTGAAGCAAGGGTGAAGCATATCCGCCAGCTGTTGCCTACGAATGAAGATTGACGAGAAAAATAAAGCCAAATAGACTTATTCTTCGTAGATCATCTTAATTGTCATGCCGCCGTCGATGACCAAATTCTGTCCTGTGATAAAACCGGATTGGCTGCTTGCGAGAAATTGGCAGGCTGCTGCAATGTCCTCAGGTCTGCCGACGCGGCCTACCGGATGCTGGAGCAGATCCTGTTCAGAGTGGTGAGGTCGAATAGCAGTCTGGGAATACTTCCAATCGCCTACTTCGATCCAGCCTGGACTAATAGCGTTTACGCGAATGCCGTAAGAACCTAAACTGACAGCCATAGCATGCGTTAATGCGAGAATTCCTCCTTTGGAGGCGGAGTACGCTTCTGTATCAGGCTCAGACATGAGCGCCCGTGTTGAGGCAATATTAATAATGCAGCCTTTGTTCTGACGCTGCATGACCTTTGCCGCCATTTGTGAGCAAATGTATGTGCCGCCTAAGTTTACTCGGATTACGCGCTCGAACGTTTCGTACGGAAGAGTCATCATCGGTTCATTGGCCGCTATAGCTGCATTGTTAATTAAGACATCCAATCGTCCAAGGTCTTCTGCGGTCAAATGGATCCAGCGCTCTGCAGCGTCTGGACTGGATATATCAATAGCCATGAACATAGCTTTCCCGCCAGCTTCACGGATCAAACGAATCGTTTCAAACCCGGCCTCTTTATGGGTATCGGCAATAGATACATGATATCCCAGTTTGGCGAAATGAAGCGCTGCGGCACGGCCAATTCCCTGTGCTCCGCCTGTAATGGCAACGACCTGATTCATAGAAACACCCCTCAATCTTATTGGATTAAAGCGCTCTACATTTGTAAGTTTGGAATAAAGAATCAACTAGCATTATTGTAAACTCAGATTGTATTTGGAAGCAAGGTGATGGATTCTCACGCGGGTTTGCGCTGCTTAACCATCATCACAAACCAGACCATACTAATCATTCCGAATAGTGGATATAGGGTAGAGAGCAAATTTTTGAAGCCGAACAAGCTGACGAAATAAGTCAAGATTAGAATGGTAACGATGATCCACCTTGGGTTTATTGATAAACGTTGTTCAAGCTGAACCGTTATCCCATATACCTCAGCAATAAAGGTCGTGAAGATTTCGGCGAAGATGACAAGCAGGAATATGAACTGAATCGTGTTCCCCAGGTGAAACACTATGGTCCCCATCGGGATTTCAAACTGCAGAATATCGGGCATGTTCGCTGACATGGAAAAGTGACCGCAAAGCAGCATGATGCCAATTCCAACACCTCCGAGGATACCGCCCCACTTGATTACGTTTCGGCTTTCAATCTGGTTCCCCATAGGAACTAATACGGCTTGAGCCAGTGCGAGATTAAAGGATGCATACAGAAAAGGCGCAATCCAGGCTTTTAACGTGGAAGTCTCGGTTTGCAGTGTTAAGAATTGTCCAGCGGTTGGTATGTCTAGGTTTGAAAAGGTTACGATAGCTGTAAAAAGCAGCATCACCGGGACAACAATCGTATTTACGGCCATGATAGCATTCATGCCTTTTAACAGAATCAAATAGGATGCAACCAATGTTACGAAAAGCCCCAATTGATAAGGAAGCCCTAAATGCTCTTCGAAGATAGAACCCGCACCTGCAAGCATGACAGCGGCAATGCAGAACAAGGTAACCCATATGAATAAGCTGACAGCTTGCCCTACTCTATAACCGAATAAGTGGGTATTCATATCCTCGTATGATTTGGCCCCAATGTCTTTGGCAGTGAGCATCATCTTCGTTCCAAGCCAGGTCAGGATAATACTTGCGAGAACAATTGTCATTGTACCCAGCCGGCCATATTGTGTGAAAAACTGTAAGATCTCTTGTCCTGAAGCAAAGCCTGCTCCAACCATCGTACCTATGTATGTGAAGGCAATTTGCAGGATCTGAAAGAATGATTTCATGCTTCGCTGTGTCCCCCCTTCGTAGGTTATAGTACAAGGTTATGTCAGGGGGAGGCTTGGCATGACTACGAATGCAAAAACTCCCGCGCTTGAAAGGCAGGAGTTTATAGAGTCATTGATTCGGAAACAGCTTGATTGAATGGATCACACCGGTTTCAGGATCAAGGTCGAGCTTTAATACAGCTTGCTCGGAGAAATAGTTCAGGACAAAGGTTGTATTAACGTCAGGCATGCCGAGCAGTTCAATGGCGGCTTCACTAGTGCTGCCAATCTTTAAGCCATTTAGCCCCGGATTGATCGCATCTGAACTAACCTCAATAAATTTAACTTCCTCGTTAGCATCGAAGCCAACAGCAAATCCGTTATAGTTCCATACTTGCAATGTCCCTTGATCGTCACTCATCTCGAATTGTTCGAGCGGCTCGCCGAACTTTAAGGCGACATTCTGTAACGGTTCATACAGGTAACAGCCCATTAAGGTTGGTTTTGTATGCTGATAGTCCTGGGTAATGACATAATCAGTCTGGACTTCGTTATCAGGTTTGTCTTCTTCGCGAATTTCTTCATCATCTGATAGTTCCTCTTCGTTCTTCACGTTTGACGAAATTTCTAGTGTATCAGGTTCCTGTTCTGATGCTTTAGGATCCGTTTCGGGCGCTTTCTTGGACGCCTTTGATTCCGTATCTTTCTCAGTAGGGTTCAGTTCAGGAGCTTTCACGGGTTCCACTGGTGCAGGCGATTTGTCATGTGAACAGCCCGCCGCCAGTATGTACACCAGACAAAATAGAGACAGTATGACAATTTTTTGAGCTGAAAAACTTCTTAGCCTCACTTCCGCCACTCCTTCCGATATTTCAAGATCTGTTTGTTTTTGTAAATTAACATTTCTAATCATACGCTTTCGAGTTTGGCTAATTCAAAAGCGATTTTTGGCTAAATGCGTTCATTTTTGGATAAATTGTTCTAAATTAATGACAAAGTCGTCATCGCTCATGCCCGCAAATTGTATTTTGCATCTTTTTTCGTGCTTTCTACTATAGACGAGACGGGTGTTTTAAAAGTTTCAACTTTTACATAAAATAACACCTAGCAGCTAAAGGAAATCCTTGCATATTCTTAGGCGCTTGTGATAAGTTTTTAGCAATGAAATGAGTTGGAGGTAGCGTGAATGGAGCAATTAAAACAGAGAATTCGTGAAGAGGGGATTGTTGTCTCCGACCAGGTCTTAAAGGTTGACGCTTTTTTGAATCATCAAGTTGATCCGGCACTGATCATGGACATGGGCAAACGTTTTGCAAAGCTGTATAGTGAAGAGGGGATCACGAAGGTGGTTACCATTGAATCCTCTGGTATATCTGTTGCATTTGCCACAGCATTAGAGCTTGGTGTACCTCTAGTATTTGCTAGACGCAAGAAAACTTTAACGACAGATCAGGATGTATATTGTGAGCGGGTGCCTTCTTTCACGAAGGGAATTGTGACGGATCTAATGGTCAGCAAGCAATTTATTTCGGCGGACGATCGTATTCTGATCATCGATGATATGATTGCTAATGGTGATGCGGCAAGGGGCTTAATTCGTATCATTGAACAATCCGGAGCGAAGTTAATGGGGCTTGGTGTTGTGATTGAGAAATCGTTCCAAGCTGGATCGCGCACGATTAGAGAGCAGGGCATTCGATTTGAATCGCTGGTAAAAATCAACTCGTTGTCCGAGGGTCACATTGACATGGAATAGCGCTTGTTGAAAATAATTTGAAACATTTTCATTCTTGTTTAGCCTTCCATCAAAACCTTTTTTCTTTTATAATGGGGGTAACAAGCGAAAGGGAGGGGGCGTTAGTTTATGGGGAAAGAGCATATTTCCACTGAATTTTTTATGAATAAATTATCTGACGCAAAGACGCACTTTGAGCGCGCACTTGATTGTAAGCATACCGAATTTGACGATCTGTATCCCTATATGATTGAACATCCTCAATTTTTCTGGTACAAAAGATATGTCGCTTGGTCTGAATTGTTGACCTTGGTTAAGCTTTGTGACGAGCTTGCATTCGACTGGCAGCAGCAGTTTACTAAACAACAAGTGGAATACGTGAAGAATCGTGTGATGTCCAGTAAGGTGCTTGACGAATGGTACGAGACGAGCTCAAGCATATTGGATAGCGGAGCATAGCCATAGGATGAATGAACGGCAAAGACCTGAATGTGTGAAGCATTTGGGTCTTTTTTTGAGTGAATTTTATTGAATTTTGAGTGAATGGATAGGAGATGATGGCATGGTTTCAGATGAAGAGCTCAATGTCTATCGCATAGACGGGAGCGAAGTTCGTGTTGTTCGTGACGCCGACGAAGCGAATGATGTAAAAGGGACAGTCATCGCTTGGGATAGCGAAAGCTTATTAATCCGCAAGCGAAATCGCCGAGTTGTTAAGCTGCCAAGACGCTATCCCATCCAACTTGCAAGTGAACCCAGACAATATGATGTGTAACCGCTTGTGATGTTAAGAGGATTTTCCATATTTCTCACGTGCTTTATGCCGAGCGTAATCAATGGCATACCCAATAAAGAAGAATTGAAGAATGGTCAGCAGGTACAAAATGAGCTTGCTGAATTGGTGAATATTGTCTGTGGCAGCTTCAATGATCCATACAGGAATGCTCCAAGCATAGAGCATGGCATTACCAGAATCGAAATCCATGAGATTTAAGGCGCACAAGGCGATGCCAATGAAAGTAAGCCAAAATGTGAATACTCTAGACATGATAAATCCCTCCTTTGCCTTCATTAGTATGAAGCGCTAGGGAGGGATTTATGCGTAAGGCTTAATCTTGATGCGGGGGCTTCTCTTCTTCATTCCCCCATTTACGACCGTAAGCGATATTCAATATCCAAACAGATACAGCAATCATGCCAATACCCATAATGATCGTGGTGATCATAACGCCGTTCATGTGGATCAACCTTCTTTCTTCGTGTTCGCTATTCGATCGTATCATGATTAGCTTTTTTCATCAAGGGACTTATGAGTGGCTCGAAATCTGGAAATCCTAAGGATAATAATGGATCGAGGGGATGCAGGTGGCCGACAGAGATGATCTAATCAAATACATTACGCAAAGAGTAGTAACTTATATAGATACACCTAAGGAACAGCGAAAGCAGCTGCGCTCAAACGTACCGAAGGAGTCTTGGTCATACCGCTGGTTCGGAATGCTGGGCATGTCGCTGGAAATGTGGCTGTCACGCCGTAGAAACCATAAATAAACACCCTTGCCGCTACGAAGAATAAATGAGGCTAGCAGCGAGGGTGTTTGATTATAACATCAGGAAGTATAAGTTTTGAGCGGAGCTCCTGGACTAGAGCACATAAGTGGGCTTTGAATGTTCATAGAAGCTTCCTTTTAGCTGAATCCAATCATAGGGGACAAAACGGCTTCCTTCATGATCTAACTCAATAAAGAGGTATGCTGCTTCAGTATTGTGCCAGGTCATTATGCCAACGACGGGAAAAGGGACCATAACATCACCTTCGAAAATTTCAGCTGTATAGGTGACAAGGTCCGGCTGGGTTTTAAACCAACGCTCAAATTGCAATGCATTATCGATGTCAGCTGCATGCTGGCTAAGCCATGGCAGTTGTTCGTAAACGTCGAATGACTTCTTCGTGTGGGTCTCTTTAATGTCATAAATATGAGTTGTTGGAAACAGCAGTTCATTAAGCATCGGATCGATGCTGCGCTCGCGATCAAGGCGATGGACATCCTGTTCGCCCCACTCTGCATACCACTCACCTGTATTGGCATCAATAATGAAGGTTTCCTGCTCCAGCTGAACGAGCCAGAATGTCTCCATGGGGCTGTAGTATACGGGTGTGCAATGCGGCAGGATCAATTGTTTGAACTGATCAACGGTATAAGCAGTGGGAATAAGTTCTTGCTGTATCAACGTTTGATACAGCGTATGGATGCTGTAAAGCGGACTAGTGCCTGTGCCGTATTCTGTTAAATGCAGCATGCCATCTGGACTTGCATGGATAATGAGATGGCCAAGTTCCTCAGCCCCGGACTTCACAATCACAACCCAGCCATGGGTTCCAGGGCCAAGCGGTGTGATGCTCCAAGTTGACATATGCTGCCAAGATTCAAACCCATCCTCTTTAGCCAGCAGATTAATCCACTCTTCTATAGCTGTCTCCAGCTGCTCCATGTTATATCCAGCTTGCAGCTTGTCCGGAGTAGAGATTGGTGCTTGGGCTTGCGCAAGACTTAGTGCAGGCTGCACCATAATGCTGATGATGAACAAGCCTGTCACGATAAAAGTAAAGATGGACCATCGAAACCATTTCACGGAATAACTCATAATTCACCTTCCCACGTTTTCAAATAAGGTATATGCAGTAAGTGTAGTAAATATAACTAGAAAAGTTTGTTATAACGTGTCTGTCAGCGGACATTAGCATCGGTTCTATTTTTGGAAGCTTTTAGCGAGAAACGTCATAATCGTTCAGTGATGTCATTGATCAGGTGGAAAATCCCGCAATTTATTACAGATACCTGGATTCTCGGCTCGTATTGCCAGCGAATTTCGCGCTTGCGATTCTCATATTGAGCCTCAAATTCTGACTTAACCTCAGGCTCCGCTCCTTGGATTAGCTCTCGATAATAACTATGGATGCGATCAAGCTCATCCTCTAGACGTTCATGGGCCTCGCAGGACCAAGTATGATCATAGCGGCTGATGTTATCGTATAGATGCTTTTCCAGCTGAGCGAGTGCTTTCTCTGGCGATATCAATTCCTTGATGTGGGTGTTGGCAGGGAGCCTTGGGGTCAAGTGTCTGCCTGCTAACTTGTCGTGAGCGTGTTCGACGATCTCTCCAGTAGACAATGAAATGGCAAAGGAATGTATTTCTTCCCGCTTCATATCACAGACAAATTCAACTTTGTAATTCACAACAAACCATGAATGGTACGCGGTAGATGGATGGGTCATAGGGTGCTCATGCTGCGCTGCTTCATATAAATGAACAAACTTGCCGTGAAGCTTAGCTGCTTGGAAAATCTGTTCTAACCGCCCGCTGCCAAAAGCCACCTTTTCCTCTAAGCTTCTAGGTTGTGTCGGAACAAAGCCGAAGTAGCGGCCCAGAATGCTGTCCGTCTGAGGCTCCGGCTGCTTCGTTTGTTGCTGAAGCTGTTGTTGCTTTGCGGCTTCCGCCAGCTCAGGGTCAAACACAAAGGTGAAGCTCATCGTCTCTGGCTCTGCACCGGTTCGTTCAACGAAACTCCAATAATACGACCGCCCGGTTAGTTGTTTATCTGCTGCAGGTGACAGTTTTACGGTCACTTTGCCGGGTGTTTTCTCAATGATTTGGCATCCTGTTGCATCAAGGTAGCGCATAACGAACTGTTCAACCTGCTGACTGTTCATGAACGAACCTCCGTTTCGAGGGGAATGGAATGCCCTAAGGCTTCCAGCAGTGCGCCAGGCGGACCGTTCTCCTCCCGTTCGACTTCCGCTTGAATACGCCGCCAGGAATTTCCGATCTGATCGAAGGATCGCTTCAGTTCAGCTTCGCTTCTAGATTCGAGCAGCATGCGTGAAATGCTCTTTTCTAAATTGGCATCTTGCCGCTCCAAACGCTCCAGAATCATATCCAGACGCCCGATAACCATCTCAAACATATTAATCTTCTCATGCAGCAGGTTAAGAATATGTTCCTCTATTGTGTGTTTCGTAGACAAGTTATAAATATATACATCTTCCTTCTGCCCGAACCGGTGAACCCTTCCAATTCGTTGTTCAACCCGCATCGGATTCCAAGGCAGATCAAAGTTAATGATTCGATTGCAAAACTGCAAATTGATGCCCTCGCCGCCAGCTTCGGTGGCAACTAATACCTGGGCGCGACCACGAAACAGGTCCATCATCCAATCTTTCTTACCGCGGTTCATCCCACCGCGATACGGTACGGCAATAATGTTGCGGCTCTTTAAGTAATTGAGCAGATATTCTTGTGTTGCCCGATATTCGGTGAAAATGATCACCTTACTGTTCAGCTCTTGGATGAGCTGCAAGGCTCGTTCGGCTTTGGAGTTAGCTTCGATGCGTTTGATTTTCTCGACTAGTTCCCATATGCGCTGCCGAACAGGTGAATCTTCGGGAGTTTTCTTGAATAAATTGACTAGTGTTATAAATACCGCATCCCGGCTACTGCATACTTCTCTTTGCAGCGTTACAAGAGCGAGCATGTTGGACAGATCACTGCCTTCATCTTCATAACGTCTTCTCACAAAATCGGTGACACCGTCATACAGCGCTTGCTCCTCGTCAGACAGTGTCAGCGATACATTTTTGACGAACCGCTGTGTAAATTCCATTTGGGAATCGCTTCGCCGGTTGCGAATCATGACTTTTGACAGCTGCTCCTGGAGCTGTTCTTTATTCTTGGCGACCCGCTTATCTACGACGAAGGTGCTGTTAAAGCTGCTCTGCCCGCCTAATTGGCCGGGTTTTAATACCGTGATTAAATTGAACAATTCCTTCAGGTCATTCTGTACTGGGGTTGCTGTGAGCAGCAGACAATATTTCTTACGAAGCTCGTTAACAAATTTATAGTTGGTGGTGTTCTTATTCTTCAGCTTGTGAGCCTCATCAATAATGAGCATGTCATAATCCTGATTGAGGACGATGTCACGATGCGGGTCGCGCTTGGCTGTGTCCATCGAAGCAACGATAACGTCATACTGCTCCCACATGTGTTTTTTCTTCTGAGCAACGGCGGAGATGCCGAACTTCTGGTTTAATTCTCTGACCCACTGCAAGACTAGTGATGCAGGTACGAGAATCAATACTTTCTTAACGAGGCCGCGAATCATGTATTCTTTCAGTATTAGTCCCGCTTCTATGGTTTTGCCTAGACCGACCTCATCAGCAAGGATGGCTCGCCCGCGCATGTCATGCAGAACCTTCTTAGCTGTATTGATTTGGTGGGGCAGCGGCTCTAATCCGGATAGATGGCGCAGACACTGCAGCTCATCGAAGCTTGAAATCAACTTGGTCTGCTCGGCTTCATAAGCCAATTGGTAGAGTTTCCAATCATCCCAAGGACCGTTGACATTTAGTCGCTCATTAAGTGGTTCGAACCAGCTGCGATCGAAGTGTACAGCTAATCTATCGTTGATGTTGATTATTGGATCAGGTAACGCCATTCGATTCATAGTGTGCCTCCTTTATCGGCGGATCAACACGACGTATCCGTACAAACGGGTTGCTTTATACTAGTATGGACGAAAGCGCGCGCTTTCATAACGAAAGCCCATGAAGTTGTTCCCTTAAGCCGAAATCCAGAATGTTAGGAAAAGTGAAAAATATCTTTTTTCTTCCAGTCAACTAAGGTAGAATGAAATTGTACAGCGAATGAAGGTATGGGGAGAGCCCGCTTGCGGTTGTATGATGCCAAAGACAGCGGCGCCGAAGGAGTAAGCCTATTCAAAATAGGTGAATCTCTCAGGCAAAAGGACCTGTACTGGACGCAACTCTGGAGAGTGTTCATGTGTGCAGTGAACCACCCAAGGGGAAACTTACGGCTGCTATATAGAGCGGTAAGGTAACTCTCAGGTACAAGGACAGAGCAAAGGTATGAATGAGGAGGTCCGCTTTTATAGGGATTTCATCCATGCTTTTGTTTTGTCCTTTTTTTGCGTTTGGCACATGATGAAATGGCTCACATATCAAAGTGAGGTGATGGGGATTGGCAGCATTAAAGCGCACACCGCTTTTTCCGGTGTATGAGAAGTATGGAGCAAAGACCATTGATTTTGGCGGATGGGATTTACCTGTTCAATTCGCAGGCATTCAGAAGGAGCATCATGCGGTAAGAACCCAGGCAGGATTATTCGATGTTTCCCATATGGGGGAAGTTCGTGTCACAGGATCGGATGCTGTAAGTTTTCTGCAGCAGCTGACGACCAATGACGTCACCAAGCTCGCTGAAGGGCAAGCCCAATATAGTCTGATGTGCTATCCGGATGGCGGCGTTGTTGATGATTTGCTTGTTTATAAATGGTCAGATACCGATTATATGCTCGTCATTAATGCCGGGAATATAGACAAGGATTTGGATTGGCTGCGTAAGCATTCTGAGGGTGATGTGCAGATTCACAATGTGTCAGAAGAAACGGCATTGTTAGCATTGCAAGGCCCGCTGGCTGAACCGATTCTGCAGAAGGTGACCGATGCTCAGCTGACTGAATTAAAAGCATTTCATTTCATGTCAGATGCGTTCATTGGTGACATCCCTGTCACGATATCGAGAACGGGCTACACAGGTGAAGATGGATTCGAGCTTTATATGAATGAAGCTCATGCGATTGAGGTTTGGGAACGCCTGTTAGAAGCGGGTGCACCTGAAGGGCTGGTGCCTGTGGGTTTGGGAGCTAGAGATACGTTGAGATTCGAGGCAAGGTTGCCGTTGTACGGTCAAGAATTGTCGGCGAAGATAACACCGATTGAAGCGGGTCTTGGTTTCTTTGTGAAGCTGGATAAAGGTTTCTTTATAGGCTGCGAAGCTTTGGCGGATCAGAAGCGATACGGGGTTTCGCGGAAGCTTGTCGGCATTGAAATGATTGATCGGGGTATTCCAAGGGCTCATTATCCTGTGTTCGTGGGAGAAAGACAAATAGGTGAAGTTACGACAGGCACGCAATCTCCGACCTTCAAACGGAATGTTGGTTTGGCATTACTAGATATAGATTTTACGGCACTTGGCACCGAGGTGTGGGTTGAGATTCGAGATAAGCGGCTTAAGGCCGAGGTTGTGAAGACACCATTTTATAGAAGAAACTTGTAGGAGAGGGAGGAACGTTCGAATGAATCATCGATATTTACCGATGACCTCACAGGATCGCAAGGAAATGCTGCAGACGGTGGGCGTGGAAACGGTAGAAGCATTGTTTAGTGATATACCTGCAGCTGTTAGGTTTAATCGGCGTTTGAATATTCCAGCTGCCTTGGACGAACCTGCGTTATTAAGGCATATGCGAAGACTTGCGGGAAAGAACGCCGACTTCGACCAATATGTTAGCTTCCTAGGTGCCGGGGTGTATGATCATCATATTCCTGTAGTGATTAATCATGTCATCTCCAGATCGGAGTTTTATACCGCTTATACGCCTTATCAGCCTGAGATTAGCCAGGGCGAGCTGCAGGCGATTTTTGAATTTCAATCTTACATTTGTGAATTAACGGGAATGGCGGTGGCGAATGCTTCAATGTATGACGGGTCTACAGCTTTAGCTGAGGCTGGGGCGCTGGCTTCAGGAGCAACGAAACGTAAGCAGTTGATCGTTTCCAAAGCTGTCCATCCAGAAGCAAGAGAGATTCTAGCCACCACGGCCAAAGGTTTAGGATTGGACATTGTCGAGGTGGAATGCAGGGAAGGATTAACCGATATGGAGCAGATGGCTTCGTTGATCTCGGATCAAACGGCTGCGGTTATGCTCCAATCCCCGAATTTCTATGGTTGTATTGAAGACCTATCGGCGATTGAACGTGCCATTCATGAGGCTGGGGGATTACTGATCGTAAGCTGCAATCCAATGTCACTCGGTTTACTTGAAGCGCCCGGCCGCTTAGGTGCGGATCTTGTTGTCGGGGATGCCCAGCCCTTTGGTATTGCAGCTTCACTGGGAGGGCCTACGTGCGGATATTTCGCAGCGTCGGAGAAATGGATGCGTAAGATGCCTGGCCGAATCGTGGGTCAGACTGTAGATAAGGACGGTAAACGAGGCTTTGTTCTAACTCTGCAGGCCAGGGAGCAGCATATCCGCCGAGAGAAAGCGACATCGAACATTTGTTCGAATCAAGCATTGCTAGCTTTAAGCGCTTCGGTGTATTTATCTACGATGGGGAAGCAAGGGATTCGAGATGTTGCCCATCTCAATATTCAGAAAGCGCATTACGCCGCATCGAAGTTAGCTTCTATTTCTGGAATCAGCCTTCCGTATGGAAGGTCGCCATTCTTTAATGAATTCGTCATTAAGCTGTCAGCAGGAACCGATGTGAGTGAGCTGAATGACAAACTGCTCCAGCATGGTTTTATTGGCGGGTATGATCTGGGTTTAGCCGATCCTTCATTAAAAGGGCATATGCTTGTTGCTGTCACGGAGCAGCGGACGAAGGCTGAAGTGGATGCATTTGCAGATCGATTGGGGGCGTTAATATGAACGATCATCAGCCGTTGATTTTTGAATTGACACGTGAAGGGCGTACGGCTTACGCCATGCCGGATTGTGATGTGCCTGTACAGCCGATACAGAAGCTGATTCCGCAGCACTTGCTTCGAAGTAAGCCTGCAGAGCTGCCAGAGGTGTACGAGGTTGATGTCATTCGTCATTACACAGCACTGTCCCGCAGAAACTTCGGCATAGATAATGGTTTCTATCCGCTGGGCTCGTGTACGATGAAATATAATCCTAAGATTAACGAGGATGTAGCGCGTTACGCGGGGTTTGCTAAAATTCATCCTTATCAATCTGAATCTTCTGTTCAAGGAGCGCTTGAATTGCTGTATGAGCTTCAGCAGGATTTGGCCGAGATTACAGGCATGGATCAGATGACACTGCAGCCTGCAGCAGGCGCCCATGGCGAGTGGACGGGGCTGATGCTCATTCGTGCTTATCATGAAAGCAGGGGCGAGCAGCGGACGAAGGTTATCGTTCCCGATTCCGCGCATGGCACGAACCCAGCGAGTGCGACGGTCGCTGGGTTCGATACGGTGACGATCCCTTCGAACGAGAAGGGGGTAGTTGATCTTGAGGCGCTGAAAGCTGCTGTGGGCCAAGATACCGCAGCTTTGATGCTGACCAATCCCAATACATTAGGTCTCTTCGAAGAGAATATAACTGAAATCGCAGCGATCGTCCACGAAGCCGGCGGACTGCTTTATTATGACGGTGCTAATTCCAATGCGATTCTAGGCCTCACAAGGCCCGGTGACATGGGATTCGATGTCGTGCATCTTAATCTCCACAAAACCTTCAGCACGCCGCATGGCGGAGGCGGTCCGGGTGCTGGTCCTGTTGGTGTGAAGAAGATCTTGGCTCCTTTTCTGCCGGCGCCTATCGTGACGAAGGATGAAGCGGGCCGCTTTGCGCTGGACTACAACATTCCGCAAAGTATAGGAAGAGTGAAAGGCTTTTATGGTAATTTCGGGATTCTAGTTCGTGCGTATACTTATATTCGCACTTTAGGTCCGGACGGTTTACGCAGAGTATCTGAGGATGCGGTGTTAAATGCAAATTATATGATGCGAAAGCTAGCTCCTTATTATGATCTGCCGTACGATCAGCTGTGCAAGCATGAATTCGTGCTGTCGGGTAAACGGCAGAAGAAGCAAGGGGTTCGGACACTTGATATCGCCAAGCGTCTGCTCGACTTTGGCTTTCATCCGCCTACGATTTATTTTCCGCTTAATGTTGAAGAATGTATCATGATTGAGCCGACGGAGACAGAGAGCAAGGAAACGCTGGATCAGTTCATTGAAACGATGATCCAAATCGCCAAGGAAGCAGAGGAAAACCCGGAGATTGTAGTGAATGCCCCTTATCACACGGTCGTGAAACGTTTAGATGAAACAACGGCCGCACGCAAGCCGGTTCTCAATTGCGCCTGCGGTTCATAAAAACAACCCGAAGGTCACACAATAGAGTGTGGGCTAAGCATGATCAACAGCCCCTATATTCTATTCGGGAGGTCATCGCAGGTATGGGTATTCTAAGCGGCAATCCGCAACAAGAGCCGATGCATTACGGTGAAGTGTTTTCGGTTTGGAGTCACGTAACCATGAATAAAGGTTACATTGCAACGTATCAGACGTTCCTTAACCATGCAGGGGATAAGGATCTACGCGAATTGTTCGAAAGCAGCATCCAAACGATGAAGCAGGAGAATGAGCAGTTAGAAGCGATTCTGAAGCAAAATGGCATTGCTCTTCCGCCGTCCCCGCCAGAGCGTCCAATCGCGAACCTTGAAGATATTCCGCCTGGAGCTAAGTTTAGTGATTCAGAAATGGCGGCTGCAGCTTCTAAGGATCTGGCAACAGGTCTTGTAGCGTGCAGTCATGCGATGGGACAATGTATTCGTGAGGATATTGCGATGCTGTTCGGTCAATTCCACACTACGAAGGCGACTTATACAGGACGTTTACTCAGAATGAATAAGCAAAAGGGCTGGTTAGTCCCTCCGCCGCTTCATGTGAAAACGCCTGAGCTTGCTCACGTATAACAAACGGCTTCTACCGGATTGAATCTTTTCATTGTGCAAGAAGAACTGGATGAAATAACGCTGTCTGCTTGTTGCAGGCGGCGTTTTTTGTTATAACATCAGTAAACACGAATGCCTATCAGTTAGAAGATATCGTATCGAAGTTTTTCATAATACCTATGTACAACTTTGAACAGAAGGAGGGCAGCAGATGGCAATATGGCGTTTGATACAATCTGGCCGATGTTCGCCAGAAACCAATATGGCGATTGATGAAGCGATTTTGACAGCTCATAGTGAAGGCAAAGTGCCGCCGACGGTTCGATTCTACGGATGGGAGCCGGCAACGTTATCGATTGGATACTTTCAGAAGGCCGAGCAGGAGGTTCATCTTGAGCGTGTTCGTGAACAAGGGATCGGTTTTATTCGCAGGCCGACGGGCGGTCGTGCTGTGCTGCATGATCAAGAGCTGACGTATAGCATTGTGGTTCAGGAGCAGTACCCAGGTATCCCGAAGACTGTAAATGAAGCATATAGGGTGCTGAGTGAAGGATTGCTTCAAGGATTTCGACGGCTCGGGCTGCAAGCAGAGATGGTGAATCTGGCTTCTGAGGAGGAGAAGCAAAAATATGCAGTTTCAGGTTCTTCAGCTTGTTTTGATTCCCCGTCTTGGTATGAGCTTGTTGTGGAAGGTCGCAAAATTGCCGGAAGTGCGCAGGTTCGACAGAAAGGTGTGGTGCTGCAGCACGGATCCATTCTGCTTGACTTAGATATAGACGCATTGTTCAATGTGTTAAAATTTCCGAATGATCGTGTTAGACAACGGCTGCAATCGAGTTTCTCTGAGAAAGCAGTGGCAATTAACGATATATTAGAAGCAGCAGGTTTAAAGCGGGTACATATCGAACAGGTTCAAGAGGCCTTCAGAAAAGGATTCGCTGATGGTTTACAGGTTGAGCTTCGCGAAGAACCGTTGACGGGTTACGAACAGGAATTAGCTGAATTTTTAATTGAAACGAAATATGGTACAAATGAATGGAACCTTCGGAGATGATCCGCAAGGTTCCATTTTTCGTGTTAAATATGCTGTGAAAATGCTTGTTGAAGCTTTCGGGTAAGGGGTCCGGGTACCCCGCTGCCGATGGATTTTTCATCAACTGAACTAATAGGGGTTACTTCAACTGTAGTTCCTGTAATAAATGCTTCGTCTGCTTCGTACAGTTCCTTTACGGAAAAAGCCGTTTCATCAATGGGAATACCTAACTCGCCCGCAAGCTTCAACACGAATGCTCGTGTAATCCCGTGCAGTATATAGTTATTAGCGGGGTGGGTTCTTAGAATTCCGTCTTGAATCATCATGATATTTGAAGCACTGCACTCGGTCACTATCCCGTCACGATGCAGGATCGACTCCACTGCGCCGTGGTCTACAGCTTGCTGTTTAGCAAGTGTATTAGGCAATAGATTCAGTGATTTGATATCACAACGCAACCAGCGAATATCGGGGACGGTTATCGCTTGGATCCCCTGTTCCATCGCTTCAAGCGGGCGCTGGACTTCATTGCAGTACGCAAGGAGGTTAGGTTTCGCATCAAGCGGCATGATATGAGACCTCACGGCTTCTCCTCTTGTGATCTGCACATAAAGTGTGCCTTCTTGAATCTTATTCGCCTCAATGAGCTGATCCAATAAGTCTTCAATGGTTTCAGGGCTGCAGGGCAATTCTAATCGGATAGCATCGGCACTGCGGACCAGTCGCTGCAGGTGGGCCTCTTTCTCAAAGCAACGGCCGCGATAGAGCCGGAACACCTCGTAAACCCCATCGCCAAAATAATAACCCCGATCGTGTAAAGAAATGTGAATGGATTCAGCTGACACGAGTTTATTTTTCCAGATATACTTCATAACTCCACCTCCGGTATAATATTCACTGATTGCGAACACCAGTTCCCTTTTGATTTCTTGTATGGTATGATGTTAACTATACGGTAGCAAAGTTGGAAAACCTAGTCAAAAGCACAATAGGGGAAGACAACGGCATACTTTTGTACTATAATTGAACTCTATCTCTGCTGAAAATGTGTAGAAAAATGTCGATAATCATTAAAAAATAGCGACCAAAAAAGAGAGATTGAGAGAGAAAAAATGAGATAGAAGGAGATAGTCTCCTTTATTGTCCTGAATTAAGTACTTCGAATTATAGAAACACTATATATAGTGTTGTATAATGATAATCGCACACAACATATTGTGTGGGTTACATACTATGTACAGGGGCAAAAATCAAGACCTTTTTTTGTTCAAGTGGCAGAACCGCTTAATATGAGTGATTTTGGGTAATTCGAGTCGTTTGCTCATTTTCGTTAATTGGCGGTTTTTCTTGTGGATTTAGATTGTGTATGATGATGTATTTAAGATTTACGTCCTCGGACGTTTTTCTGTTAATTTTCTTATATTTTATGGGAGGGTGTTCCATTGGAGACGATGCAATTGAAGAAATTAGAAGGATTAAGTGAGAAAATCTTCTTAGACCGGTATGCCATGAAAGATGCGGATACTAACAATACTAAGGTTGGTGACGTTGTACTTGTGCTTACGAAGGATGATCCGAAATTTCCTACGAAAGAAGTGGGAGAGGTTATCGAACGTAAGGACCAATATGTAAAGGTACAGTTGCGCAGTGGACAAATTGTGGATTCGGACATTGAGAAGCTTACACTTACCATCGAAAAAACTCCAGAGGAAATGTGGGACCGCTTAGCAGGAGCAATGGCGTCTGTAGAAGCGCCTGAGAAGCAGAAAGAATGGCAGAAAAACTTCCGTTACATCCTAGATGATTGGAAGCTTGTACCTGGAGGACGTATTGCAGCAGGTGCTGGGGCAAGTGATGAATTAACATTGTTTAACTGTTACGTCATTCCGTCGCCGCATGATTCCAGAGGCGGCATTATGCAAACCTTAACTGAAATGACTGAAATTATGTCACGCGGGGGCGGCGTTGGGATTAACTTATCCTCCTTGCGTCCAAGAAGAGCTATCGTAAAAGGCGTAAGCGGCTCTTCCAGCGGTGCAGTTTCTTGGGGCGGACTTTTCAGTTATACAACTGGATTAATTGAACAGGGCGGCAGCCGCCGCGGTGCATTGATGCTGATGATCAACGACTGGCATCCGGATTTATTGGATTTCATCACAGTCAAACAAACGATGGGATTAGTGACTAACGCTAACCTTTCGGTCTGTGTCAGCAATGGATTTATGAAGGCTGTGAAGGAAGATTTGGACTGGGATTTAGTTTTCCCTGATACGAACGATCCTGAATATGATGAAAAATGGGACGGCAACCTCGACAAGTGGAAAAGCATGGGCAAAGCCGTTAAGCATGTTCGTACCGTGAGAGCTCGGGATGTATGGCATACGATCATTGAATCGGCATGGAAATCGGCAGAACCGGGTGTCGTGTTCATGGAGTACTACAATGAAATGTCCAACAGCTGGTATTTCAACCCGATTATTTGTACTAATCCTTGCGGTGAACAAGGCCTGCCTGCTTGGGGCGTATGTAACCTTTCCGCAGTTAATTTATCGAAGTTCTACGATGAGAAGAATCACGATGTGAATTGGGACGAGCTGGGCAAGGTTGTTCGTTACTCTGTTCGATTCTTGGATAATGTCATTGACCGCACACCTTATCATTTCGAAGAGAATGAAGCGAATCAGAAAAATGAGCGCCGTGTAGGTTTGGGTTCCATGGGTCTTGCTGAACTTATGATCAAGCTGCAAATTCGTTACGGCAGTCCTGAATCACTTGAATTTTTGGATAAGCTGTACGGATTTATGGCCAAAGAGGCTTATATTGCTTCTTCAGAAATTGCAGGTGAGAAAGGCTCCTTTGAGGCATACGAGGAAGAGAAATTCTTACAAAGCGGTTTCATGAAAAATATCGTTCAAACGTTCCCTGAAGTGGGCGCATCGATTCAGAAGCATGGTATGCGTAACGTTACTGTCATTACTCAAGCACCAACGGGCAGTACGGGGACAATGGTGGGCACATCAACCGGGATTGAGCCTTACTTTGCCTTTGAATATTTCCGTCAAAGCCGTCTTGGCTATGACAAGCAGCTGGTGCCGATTGCACAAGCGTGGAAGGATCAACATCCAGATCAACCGCTGCCGAATTATTTCGTAACCTCTATGGAAATGAGTGCTGAGGATCACATTCGTGTACAAGCTGCGATCCAGCGCTGGGTAGACAGCTCGATCTCCAAGACGGCGAATGCACCGCATGATTTCACCGTTGAAGAAACGAAGAACCTATACGAGTTAGCGTTTGACTTAGGCTGTAAAGGGGTAACTATCTACCGTGATGGCAGCCGGGATGTTCAAGTCTTATCCACTAACAGCAAGGACGAGAAGAAAGAAGAAGCTAAAGCTGAGACTTTGAATGCCGACAGCAAGGCTACAGAGAATGAGAAATCTTCACTTTCCAACTTATCTGGCTCTTTAGCTGTAAATGTAGATAAGAAGACTGAAGAAGTATTCGATAAGCAGTATGTCAGACGTCCTCAAGTGCTTAAAGGTTCTACTTATAAATTCAATAAAACGTTCGTTATGGCGTATATTACGATTAATGATATGAACGGATCACCCGCTGAAATTTTCTTGAATGTGGGTAAAGCCGGATCTGACGTGTTCGCGATGTCTGAAGCACTTGGTCGTGTATGCTCTTTATTCTTACGTTACGGAGACCACGGCAACAAAGTGAAGCTGCTTGTGAAGCATCTGAAAGGCATTGGCGGATCAGGAGCGATCGGCTTCGGTGCCAATCGTGTTGAATCGATTGCAGATGCAGTGGCTAAAGCTTTGGAAAATCACGATGCTGAGAACGCTATAGCAAGTGAATATTCCGCAACGAAAGAACCCGTTACAACTTATGAAGCAGAACCAGCACCGGTTGAAGCTGACACACATGAGGCGCCAACCAGCAGCCTAGATTTATGTCCATCCTGCGGATCGGCTTCTCTAGTGAACTCTGAGGGATGTAAGAATTGTACGAACTGCGGCTACAGCCGTTGTTCATAAGATAGATTATCTTCGGACACCGAACATTTTATATGTGATTGGTCAAAATAAATGAGAAAATGATCAAAAGTAATAAAAATTTTTGTGCATAATTAATTCAAACCACTATGACATTCATCGAGTATGCATATTTATGCATTATACCGAGAATTATAGTGGTTTTTTATTGAGTAGCTGGTCTAACAGATAAATCACTTGTTAGAAGCAATTAATCAATCATCAATTAATACTGTGAGGTGTGATACCATTAAGTTTCTAATTCGTAATCAGCCTTATACAGACGAGTCCTTTTTAAGCTATACTCTTCAGCTAGCTAGGAGAAACTGTTATAACTCTGCAAAGGACATATATAGAGTGGTTAACATTAAATATAGAAAACATTGTCCAAATATTATTTTGAAGCAATGTTATAGTGAAGAACACTTTGAAAATAAATTTGGTACAGAAATATTTTCAAGATTACAGTTACTAATACAACAGACATCAGGAAATGAGAAGACGCATGAAATATTGGCTTTCGGAGAATATATACCATCTACACAATTTACTTCTGGGAAAAATCGTGTTTGTCCACAGTGTATACTGGAGTGTGGATATATGCGCAACTCCTGGCTCTTTTATCATGTCACAGTCTGTCCTTACCATAACTGTTTGTTGATTGATCACTGTTCAATATGTGGAGACAGAATTGGTACTCACAAGGATTTATTGGTTTTTGCTAGTTGTGGACACACATGGGATTTGATGAAACTAGTAAAAGTAAAAGATCCATTTGAAATATAT
>CAYUSG010000010.1:0-42659 GCA_964447355.1 uncultured Paenibacillaceae bacterium | reverse complement strand
TAGCAATTGTGACGTTGCAGATTCCATTCCTAAAGGCTGAACGAATGGATGAACGTCGCTTAATAATGGTTCTAATTGAAGGGACACATCAACGATGGTACGAACGTGTGACTGCACTTCCGATTTAATGGAGCAAAATGAAGTGAAATCGTGTTCTCCGACCAAATATGACGTTGCGGCTTTCATGGCTTCTATATTAAGGGGCTTAGAAATATGCAATTGCGTTCGATTCTGAAATATATCGGGATAGGCATGATTCCTGATCGTATAAACGTACGTTTTCTGCTTGGCAGATTTTCTAGCATGAAAGTGTAATGGCACTTCTTCTGCATGCCATGCCAATATGTCGTTCGGCAGTTTCGTATTTAGAGCAACGCACCAGCGTTCAATAGGGATGTTAGATTCGGTTACAAAATTAATGACTTGTGCTCTGGCATGTACTCCTGCATCCGTACGGCCCGATGCGCTAATCTTAACACGTTCTCCCGTTAACAGCTGAATCGCCGATTCAAGGCAATCTTGAACGGTTTGCCCCTGGGGCTGAGTTTGAAACCCTTGGTAGTTCGTCCCGTCATAGCTTAACGTAATACAGATGTTCTTCATACGAACCCCCGAACGTTTAGTTCACTCTTACAATGGATGAAAGTTCAATAAAAGCAAAAAAAGGCATGGAGCAGAACCTCATCGATTCCGTCCACCCTTTCTTAAGCCGTTACTATGCACGATCTACTAATTCTAGATACACCATTGGAGCTGAATCCCCACGGCGTGGTCCAAGCTTTAGAATACGAGTGTATCCACCTGGACGCTCAGCGTAACGTGTAGCCAGTTCAGTGAATAGTTTTTGAATCGCATCTTGATCGTTGCCTGCATCTTCTCTACGTACGAATGCAGCTACTTGACGACGTGCATGAAGGTCTCCACGCTTTGCAAGTGTGATCAACTTCTCAGCGATGGAACGAAGTTCTTTCGCTTTTGCTTCAGTTGTCTGAATGCGCTCATAGATGAATAAGTCAGTGACCAGATCACGGAAAAGTGCTTTTCTCGCACTGGAATCACGACCTAACTTTTGGTATGCCATTGTCTTTCCCCTCCTTTACGCCACAGTCTCCTCTAGGTCAAACGGCAAGTTCATTGCCGCTGGGCTTAATCTTCGTTACGTAAGCCAAGTTGAAGCTCTTCGAGCTTCTCTTGAACTTCCTCTAGCGATTTGCGACCAAGGTTACGCACTTTCATCATGTCTTCTTCGGTTTTGGTGATCAACTCTTGTACGGTGTTGACTCCTGCGCGTTTCAAACAGTTGTAGGAGCGTACAGATAAATCTAACTCTTCGATTGTCATCTCGAGCACTTTTTCTTTCTTGTCTTCTTCTTTCTCTACCATGATTTCAGCTTCTTTAGCTTCATCAGTAAGGCCGACGAATAACATCAAGTGCTCTGTTAGAATTTTAGCTCCTAAGCTGACCGCTTCTTCAGGACGAATACTGCCATCGGTCCATACTTCGAGGGTTAGTTTATCATAGTTTGTCACTTGGCCGACACGTGTATTCTCAACACTGTAATTCACACGAGTAATCGGTGTATAGATGGAATCGATCGGAATAACGCCAATCGGTTGCTCATCATTCTTGTTGCGGTCTGCAGGAACATAACCACGTCCACGGTTTGCGAAAATTCGCATATGCAAACGAGAATCTGGAGCTAGGCTGGCAATATGCAGATCCGGATTAAGAATCTCAACATCACTGTCAGCACGAATGTCTCCAGCCGTTACATTACCTTCGCCTTCCACATCAATTTCTAACACCTTAACATCATCAGAATGAATTTTTAACGATAGCCCTTTTAGATTGAGTATGATCTCCGTAACGTCTTCGATGACACCTGGAATAGTGGAGAATTCATGCAAAACTCCGTCGATTTGAACGGATGTTGCTGCTGCACCCGGTAAAGAAGAAAGCAGGATACGACGAAGAGAGTTACCTAAGGTCGTACCATATCCTCTTTCTAACGGCTCAACAACGAATTTTCCATATGTTCCATCTTCATTTAGATTTACGGTTTCAATTTTTGGCTTTTCGATTTCGATCATTCCATTAACCCTCCTTCAAAACGTCGCTCACGTTGGACTTCTGACAAAATCCTAAAACAATGTAGTATGCCTATCTTTGCTACCATTATTCACATGTATAAGATATTTATACCACATTACTGAAACGAACTAAACACGGCGACGTTTTGGTGGACGGCATCCGTTATGCGGGATCGGTGTCACGTCTTTGATCATGCTTACTTCTAATCCAGCTGCTTGTAAGGAACGGATTGCAGCTTCACGTCCTGCTCCTGGTCCTTTAACCATGACTTCTACAGCTTTCATACCATGCTCCATTGCAACTTTAGCTGCAGATTCAGCTGCCATTTGTGCTGCGAAAGGAGTACTTTTACGAGATCCTTTGAAACCTAAGTTTCCTGAGCTTGCCCAAGAAATAGCGTTTCCGTGCGGATCTGTAATAGTAACGATTGTATTATTGAAAGTGGAACGGATGTGTGCCACTCCGGATTCAATATTCTTACGATCACGTCTTTTTGTGCGGGCTACTTTTGATTTTGGTCTAGCCATTGAATGTTATCCCCCCTTCTTATTTCTTCTTGTTCGCTACCGTACGACGAGGACCTTTGCGAGTACGCGCATTAGTCTTAGTACGTTGACCACGAACCGGCAATCCGCGACGATGGCGAATTCCACGATATGCACCAATTTCGATTAAACGTTTGATGTTTAGGGAAATTTCTCTGCGAAGATCCCCTTCCACCTTCACTGATTTGTCAATTGCTTCACGAAGTTTGCTCACTTCGTCTTCAGTTAAATCACGAACGCGAGTATCAGGGTTTAAACCTGTAGCTTCAACGATCTTCTTGGAAGTTGTAGGTCCGATTCCGAAGATGTAAGTTAAAGCGATGATAACGCGCTTATCACGAGGTAAGTCTACACCAGCTATACGAGCCATTTACTACTGACACCCCCTTCTTATCCTTGTTTTTGTTTGTGCTTCGGATTTTCACATATTACCATTACGTTGCCTTTGCGTCGAATGACTTTGCATTTTTCGCAAATCGGTTTGACCGACGGTCTTACCTTCATTTCAATGACCTCCTGTTTAACGATGGAAGTAAGTCGCTCATTTCCATCTCAAGCTCTATTTCCGATATGTGATACGACCTTTAGTTAAGTCATAAGGGGACAACTGAATAACGACTTTATCTCCCGTAAGTATACGGATAAAGTGCATTCTTAGTTTACCTGAAACGTGCGCAAGAATTTGGTGCCCATTCTCTAATTCTACTTTAAAAACCGCATTTGGCAAAGGTTCAATGACTGTACCTTCAACTTCAATTACATCTTCTTTGGCCAAGGTTATTCTCCTTTCTGCAAAACATCAGTATTTTCACTTTCCATAAACTTATTAACAGCATATCGTAATTTCCCATTGGTTACACGACCGCTCTCAATTAAGCTGTTTAACACCTCTGTGCTAATATGGTCCGTTAATTGAAGATGGTTCATATTCTTCTTCTTCGGCTGATCAAATTTTCGCTTGTCTCCATCAGCAACCAAGACAAATCGGTGGTCCAGGATTTTAATGATCACTGCAGCTTTACCTTGATCTCTTCCACGGAGCACTTTCACGATCTGACCTAGATTCGGTTCTTGTATCGTTTCCAAAGTCCGATCACCTGCTATTTAAGAGTGGTTAAGATTTCGTAACCGTCCGCTGTAATCGCAACCGTGTGTTCAAAATGAGCACACAATTTGCGGTCCACAGTAACGACTGTCCAATCATCATCAAGTGTTTCCACATAACGTTCACCCTGGTTTACCATCGGTTCGATGGCTAACACCATCCCTTGCTTGAGCCGCGGTCCGCGTCCCGGCGAGCCATAGTTCGGAATTTGAGGTTCTTCATGTAAATCTGTACCGATTCCATGGCCTACATACTCACGAACGATAGTGTATCCCGCCTCTTCAGCAACCTTCTGAATCGCATGTGAGATGGTAAACAAACGAACATCTGGTTTCACTTCAGCTAACCCTGCGTAGAGTGATTTCTCTGTTACTTCGAGTAGTCTCGCAGCTTCTGGGGAAATCCGCCCTACACCATAAGTCCAAGCTGAGTCACCGTGATAACCTTTATACTGAGCTCCAATATCAATGCTTATGATATCGCCCTCTTGTAAAACCCGATCACCGGGAATACCGTGAACTAATTCTTCATTCACTGATGCACATATGCTTCCAGAAAAACCATTGTAACCTTTAAAGGATGGAATTGCTCCCTGACTACGGATGTAGGTTTCAGCGATATGGTCCAATTCTTTGGTGGTTACGCCAGGCTTTACCGCTTCAGCCATTCTACGATGGGTCTCGGCGACAATTCTTCCAGCTTCCCGCATGAAGTTCAGTTCAACTTCAGACTTACATATGATCATTACGCTTGACCTCTCAGTATGGAACTGATTTCAGCTGATACTTCTTGAATCTCCTGCTCACCATTGACTTCACGCAAGTTACCTTGCTTACCGTAATAGTCTAAAAGTGGTGCAGTTTTGTTAATATATTCATCAAGTCTAGTACCGACCTTTTCTTCCGTATCATCAGAACGTTGATACAGCTCTCCAGAGCATTTGTCACACACATTTTCTACCTTTGGAGGATTGAAAAGCACATGATAAGTAGCTCCGCAAGATTTACAAATTCGACGACCTGTTAATCTTGCCAGCAGTTTGTTACGGTCTACGACCAGATTAATGACATGATCAATGTTCTTACCCATTCCGTTCAGAATCTCGTCCAGCACCTCAGCTTGAGCTAATGTGCGAGGAAAGCCGTCAAGCAGAAAACCTTTTTCACAATCGTCCTGCTGCAATCGCTCTTTCACAATGCCGTTGGTGATTTCATCCGGAACTAATAAGCCTTGATCAATATATTCCTTTGCTTTTAAACCGATCTCAGTCTGCTGCTTTATCGCCGCACGAAACGCATCACCCGTAGAGATATGAGGGATGCTGAATGTTTCAACGATCGATTCGGCTTGTGTTCCCTTCCCGGCTCCGGGAGGTCCCATAAATAAAATATTCACAATCGATATCCTCCTTGCATCCAATTCCGACAAGAACAGCAGTAAAGGTACCAATGGCCGCTCGGCCATTAGAACCTGTTACATAAAGCTGCTTATTTATTGATGAACCCTTTGTAATGACGTTTGATCAACGCACTCTCAACCTGTTTCATTGTTTCTAATCCTACCCCAACAACGATGAGCAGGGACGTTCCGCCAATGTAAACCGTCTGAGGCAAGCCTGCCAGTTTACTGAAGAAGAGCGGAATGATTGAAACAAGCGCTAAGAACAACGCTCCAGATAGTGTGATACGCGTCATCACTCGAGTTAAATAAGTAGATGTCGTCTTGCCAGGACGAATGCCAGGAATGTATCCACCATTCTTTTTCATCTGATCAGCCATTTGAACAGGGTTGATCTGTACGAAGGTATAGAAGAACGTAAACCCAATAATGAGAATAACGTACAAAACCATACCCAATGGTGCTTCAATCGTGGTGTTATTGATAATCCAGTTGGCTGCACCGCCGCCATCAGCATCTCTAAAGAAGCTGGCTATTGTAGCAGGAAAATACAAAAGGGACATCGCGAAGATAACCGGAATAACCCCTGCTGCATTTACTTTTAAAGGTATATGAGTGGATTGACCACCATACATTTTACGACCTACTACTCTTTTAGCATATTGTACTGGGATCTTGCGTACACCTTGTTGTACGAAGATAACACCAGCTATGATCGCAATGACTACTAGCACAACTAGTAAGAACTTAAGGATATTGAGGAATAATGCATCAGCATCAACAAACTGAGTTTGAATGATTTGCTGAAGCACTGTCGGGATACCGGCTACGATCCCCGCAAAGATAATGATCGAGATACCGTTGCCGATGCCGTTCTCCGTAATTTGTTCACCCAGCCACATTAGAAATGCGGTTCCTGCGGTTAGAACAAGAGCAATAACCAAGTAAGTTCCAACACCTGGATTCTCCACCATCTCAAAATTATAAAGACGGTTGAAACCAATCGCCATACTAAAGGCTTGAACTAAACCAATAGCGATTGTACCATACCGTGTAATCTGAGACAGCTTCTTACGTCCTACTTCCCCTTCTTTTGCCCATTGAGCAAATTTAGGAACAACGTCCATC
Source organism: uncultured Paenibacillaceae bacterium (assembly GCA_964447355.1). Classification (GTDB taxonomy): domain Bacteria; phylum Bacillota; class Bacilli; order Paenibacillales; family CAYUSG01; genus CAYUSG01. The sequence goes on along the minus strand of CAYUSG010000010.1, from coordinate 36,391 downwards.
GACAATAACTGAACAATGATGGAAGCTGTGATATAAGGGAAGATCGTCATCGCAAAAATAGAGAAATTAAACAAAGCTCCACCGGAGAAGGTGTTTAAGATACCAAAAACACCTTGGCTTCCCTGGTCTACACTTTTTAATACGTCTGTGTTGATGTTCGGAACTGGAATAAAGGATCCGATTCTATACACGATTAGAACGAGCAGGGTAAAGATGATTTTGTTTCTTAAATCCTGCACTTTCATAATATTGGACAGGGTATTAAACATTAGATCACCTCGGTTTTACCGCCGGCAGCTTCGATTTTCTCTACCGCAGATTGAGAAAACTTATTCGCTTTAACTGTTAGGTTAACAGTTAATTCACCATTTCCTAAAATTTTAATGCCGCTTTTGGAATTTTTAACAACTCCAGTTTCGATCAAAAGTTCAGGAGTGACTTCTGTTCCTGCAGCAAATTTGTTCAGTTCGTCAAGACTTACAATCGCAAATTCTTTACGGTTGATGTTAGTGAATCCGCGTTTTGGCAATCGACGATAGATAGGGTTTTGACCCCCTTCAAAACCAGGACGAACACCGCCGCCAGAGCGAGCTTTTTGACCTTTGTGTCCACGGCCTGCTGTTTTGCCTGTGCCAGATCCGATACCACGTCCAACTCTTTTACGAGCTTTACGAGCGCCTTCTGCAGAAGTTAACTCATGTAATTGCATCGTTGCACCTCCTTCAAATATCTAGCTTGCTTGTTAGTGCTTATACTTCTTTAACCTCAACTAAGTGAGTTACTTTTTGAATCATACCGCGAATCGCTGGATTGTCCTGATGAACTACAGATTGGTGTAGTTTTTTCAGACCCAAAGTATTCACAGTCGTACGTTGAGTTTCTGGTCTACCGATCAGACTACGCTTGAGGGTGATTTGTAATTTCGCCATCATGTCCCCTCCTAACCTAAAATTTCTTCCACAGTTTTACCGCGAAGTTTCGCTACGTCTTCAGCACGCTTCAAACGGCTTAATCCTTCAAGAGTAGCATTAACCATGTTGATAGGATTTGAAGAACCTAGGGATTTAGTCAAGATATCGCCTACTCCCGCTAATTCTAATACCGCACGAACCGGTCCGCCAGCGATAACCCCAGTACCTTCAGATGCAGGCTTAAGCATGACTTTACCTGCTCCAAAACGACCGTTCACTAAGTGAGGAATCGTTGTTCCAACTAAAGGTACATGAACAAGATTCTTCTTAGCGTCTTCAATACCTTTGCGGATTGCATCAGGCACCTCAGATGCTTTACCAATACCAGCGCCAACATAACCATTGCCGTCGCCTACAACAACTAGTGCACTAAAGCTGAAACGGCGTCCGCCTTTAACAACTTTCGCAACGCGGTTGATGTTAACTACTTTTTCAGATAGTTCTAATGTATTTGGATCTACACGCAAGTCCGTTTACCTCCTTTTATCTTATGATTAGAATTCTAGTCCAGCTTCACGGGCAGCTTCAGCTAACGCCTGGACTCTTCCATGATATAAATAACCGCCACGGTCGAAAACAACATTGCTAACACCGTTTTCTTGTGCACGTTTAGCGATTAATTCGCCAACTTTGCGAGCCGCTTCAACACTGCCGCCGTTACCCACATCATTAAGATCTTTATCTAAAGTAGATGCTGCTGCAAGTGTTACACCTTTAACATCATCGATGATTTGTGCGTACATGTGCTTGGAAGAACGGAAGATGTTCAAACGAGGACGCTCCGTAGTACCTTCGATTTTCTTACGAACACGAAGATGTCTTTTCAAACGCGCTTTGTTCTTATCGTTTTTAGTAATCATGAGGAATTCACTCCCTTCAGACTGTTTTACTAATGCATTGTATACGTTGTGCTTGATCAAGCGATCAAGTTAAATTTATTTCTTCTTACCAGCTTTACCCTCTTTGCGGATAATGCGCTCGCCTTCATACTTAATCCCTTTACCTTTATAAGGCTCAGGAAGACGCACTTGACGAATGTTCGAAGCTACAGCGCCTACGCGCTCTTTGTCGATGCCGCGAACAATGATTTTGGTATTCGAAGGAACTTCGAATTCAATCCCTTGTTCAGGTGTGATTTCAACGGGGTGAGAGTAGCCTACGTTTAACACTAGTTTTTCACCAGTTTTGTTAGCACGGTAACCTACCCCAACAAGCTCAAGGTTTTTTACAAACCCTTCAGTAACACCACTTACCATGTTGTTAATCACACTGCGAGTTGTTCCATGTAAGGAACGGTGTAATTTATGATCAGAAGGACGGTTTACATTAATTTCGCTGCCTTCGATAACAACTTCCATATCTTTATGAAGTTCACGAGTTAACGTACCTTTAGGTCCTTTAACTGTAATTACGTGATTTTCTAATTTAACGTCTACACCACTAGGGATGGCGATTGGTTTGCGACCAATACGGGACATGTCCTGCACCTCCATTCACTTTAACTTTTGATTACCAAACGTAACAAACAACTTCTCCACCGGATTTCGATTGACGTGCTTCTTTATCCGTCATTACACCTTTGGATGTGGAGATAATCGCTACACCAAGTCCACCTAAAACTTTAGGAAGTTCATTTGATTTCGCGTAAACACGTAATCCTGGTTTACTGATACGCTTCAGTCCAGTAATAACGCGCTCATTGTTTTGACCGTATTTCAAGAAAATACGAATCATGCCTTGCTTATTGTCTTCAATATATTCAGCATCACGGATGAATCCTTCACGCTTTAAAATCTCAGCAATTTCTTTTTTGATTTTAGAAGCAGGCATTTCTACCGTCTCATGACGAACTGTATTAGCATTGCGAATGCGTGTAAGCATATCTGCAATTGGATCTGACATTGACATTTTTCAATCCTCCTTCCCTAGTTTGGGTTTTTACCAGCTAGCCTTTTTAACGCCCGGAATTTGTCCTTTATAAGCTAATTCACGGAAGCAGATTCTGCAAATTTTAAATTTACGAAGAACGGAATGCGGACGTCCGCAGCGCTCACAACGTGTATAAGCACGTACCGAGAACTTCGGTTTACGCTGCTGCTTAACTTTCATTGAAGTTTTTGCCACTTCATAACACCTCCGTTTTATTTGTGTTGCCGTACATCTTATCCGATCTGTCCCTTAGGATCTTATTTTACGAATGGCATACCCAATTGAGCTAGAAGCTCACGGGATTCTTCATCCGTTTTCGCAGTAGTTACGATACAAATATCCATACCGCGCACTTTATCAACTTTATCGTAGTCGATCTCAGGGAAGATTAATTGTTCTTTAAGACCTAATGTGTAGTTACCACGGCCATCAAACGCTTTAGTGGAAACACCACGGAAGTCACGAACCCTTGGAAGGGATACATTAAACAATTTGTCTAAGAAGTGGTACATACGCTCACCACGAAGGGTAACTTTCGCACCAATTGGCATGCCTTCACGAAGCTTGAAGCCTGCGATGGATTTCTTTGCTTTAGTTATAACAGGCTTTTGACCTGAAATGGACTGTAGCTCATCTACCGCTGCATCAAGAATTTTTGAATTTTGAACCGCATCACCTAAACCCATGTTGATTACAACTTTTTCGATTTTAGGTACTTGCATCACTGTGCTATAGTTAAACTTCTGCATTAACGCAGGAGTTACTTCGTTAAGATATTGACTTTTCATTCTTGCCATGCTGAGTGGACCTCCTTTCCTTAAACATTACATTAATCGATAACTTCTCCGGATTTCTTTGCTACTCTTACTTTTTTACCGTTATCAAGCACTTTGTAACCTACACGGGTAGGTTTGCCGCTCTTAGGATCAACTAACATTACATTCGAAACATGGATTGGAGCTTCTTGTGTAATGATGCCGCCTTGAGGATTCGCTTGAGAAGGTTTAGCATGCTTTTTGATCATGTTTACGCCTTCGATCAACACACGGTTTTCACGAGGGTAAGCAGCGATAACACGACCTTTTTTACCTTTATCTTTACCTGTAATCACGATAACTGTATCTTCTTTTTTCACATGAAGTTTGTTGTTATGGGATTCCAGTTGTTTTTTCACTCTTGCCATTCTCTTTTACACCTCCTGTAAGTTTTCTCTTGCCGAAAACTCTATATGGGTCTTCATCCGTTCTACCTGAGGTATGTGAATTACAATACTTCTGGTGCCAGGGAGACGATTTTCATGTAGTCTCTATCACGAAGTTCACGAGCTACAGGTCCAAAGATACGAGTTCCACGCGGGCTCTTGTCGTCTTTGATAATAACTGCTGCGTTCTCATCAAATGTAATGTAGGATCCATCTTTACGGCGAGTTGAACGTCTTGTACGAACGATAACCGCTTTAACTACATCACCTTTCTTGACAACGCCACCTGGTGTTGCTTGTTTCACCGAGCAGATAATTGTATCTCCGATCTTAGCCGTACGGCGCCCAGTTCCTCCAAGCACACGAATACACATTAGCTCTTTCGCACCAGAGTTATCCGCACTTTTCAAGCGAGTAAATGGTTGAATCATCGATAGTCCCTCCTTCCGGAATTGCTGTTAACACGTGTCATTATTCATCATTAGATGATAACTGCTTTTTCAACGATCTCTACTAGTCTAAAGCGCTTGTCTTTAGATAGTGGACGAGTTTCCATGATTTTTACCAAATCACCGATTTTTGCAGTGTTGTTCTCATCATGCGCTTTGTATTTCTTAGTATAACGAATACGTTTATGATAAAGCGGATGCTTCTTATAAGTTTCAACGGCAACCGTAATGGTTTTGTCCATTTTATCACTTACTACTTTACCAATCTCTACTTTGCGATCATTGCGTTCGCTCATGAGGTGACCTCCTCTCGTTTATTAGATCCATCGAAGTCTCTCGGAGCCTTGGATTTAGCTAGTTACCCCAAGTTCTCTTTCACGAATTACAGTTTTAGCACGAGCAATGGATTTGCGTACTTCTTTAATGCGTGTAGGGTTATCAAGCTGTCCAGTAGCCAGTTGAAAACGTAAATTAAACAACTCTTCTTTAAAGCTGTTGATTTTTTGTTCAATTTCTGCAGTGGTTAAGTTGCGGTATTCACTAGCTTTCATTTGCTTCACCACCCAATTCTTCTCGAATCACAAATTTCGTTTTGATCGGGAGTTTGTGGGCTGCAAGACGCATCGCTTCACGTGCGACTTCTTCGTTCACCCCAGCCAATTCAAACAGGATTTTACCTGGCTTTACAACGGCCACCCATTTCTCTACGTTACCTTTACCACTACCCATCCTTACCTCAAGCGGCTTAGCCGTAATCGGTTTAGAAGGGAAAATTTTAATCCATACTTTACCACCACGTTTGATGTAACGTGTCATCGCAATACGAGCTGCTTCGATTTGGCGGTTTGAAATCCAAGCCGGTTCAACAGCTTGTAAACCGTATTGACCGAATGCTATTTCAGTACCGCCTTTAGCACGGCCTCTCATTGAGCCACGGTGCTCTTTACGGTGTTTTACGCGTTTTGGTACTAACATGATTAGTTTCCTCCTTCCGTTTGACCTTTTTTCTTCGTCGGAAGAACTTCACCACGGTAGATCCATACTTTTACGCCTAGACGGCCATAAGTTGTATGTGCTTCAGCAGTACCATAATCAATGTCTGCACGAAGTGTATGAAGTGGAACAGTACCTTCGCTGTACCCTTCACTACGAGCAATCTCAGCTCCGCCAAGACGACCGCTTACCATGGTTTTGATTCCTTTCGCTCCAGCACGCATAGATCTTTGAATCGCTTGTTTCATAGCACGACGGAAAGAAACACGGCGCTCCAATTGTTGTGCGATGCTTTCTGCAACTAGAATTGCATCAATATCAGCATTTTTAATTTCTGAAATGTTAATGTGGATTTTCTTTTCTGTCATTTTAGTTAAAGCAGTACGCAGGTTCTCAACCTCGGAACCACCTTTACCGATGACCATCCCTGGTTTTGCAGTATGGATTGTTACGTTCACACGGTTAGCAGCACGTTCAATCTCAATTTTAGATACTGCAGAATCTTTTAATTTATTTTTCAAGAATTCACGGATTTTCACATCTTCCAAGAGCAAGGTTCCAAAGTCTTTCTCAGCGTACCATTTGGATTCCCAGTCACGGATGATACCTACTCTTAATCCGACCGGATTTACTTTTTGGCCCACACTTCTTCCCTCCTTATTTCTCAGATACCACTAAAGTAATGTGGCTCGTTCTTTTATTAATACGGCTAGCACGTCCCATTGCACGAGGACGGAATCTCTTTAAAGTTGGACCTTGGTTTACATACACCTGGCTAATGACCAGATTGTTTGGATCCAAGGAATTGTTATGCTCAGCATTCGCAATCGCGCTGTTTAATAACTTCTCAACAACTTCAGAAGCTGCCTTAGGCGTATGGCGAAGAATGGCAATTGCTTCTCCAACCTTTTTCCCTCTAATCAAGTCAACCACTAGTTGAGCTTTACGAGGAGCAATTCGTACGAATCTTACACTTGCTTGAGCTTGCATAGTAAACCTCCTCTCAGACACAAGTTTCTAATTTTATCGTTTATGCTCAAGACAGATTAACGTCTGCCTGTTTTTCTATCGTCATCATGACCTTTGTATGTGCGTGTTGGTGCAAATTCACCTAACTTATGTCCAACCATATCCTCAGTTACATAAACAGGCACATGCTTGCGACCATCATAGACTGCAAAAGTGTGACCGATAAATTGCGGGAAAATAGTGGAGCGGCGAGACCAGGTTTTCACCACTGTCTTTTTGTTAGCTTCGTTAAGCGCCTCGACCTTTTTCATTAAATGGTCATCCACAAATGGCCCCTTCTTTAAACTACGACCCATTGAAAATCCTCCCTTCCTAACACCTTATTGGTTCATGCCGCTGGCATAACCGAATTATTTCGTACGACGACGAACAATATATTGATCAGATGCTTTGTTTTTCTTACGTGTTTTGTAACCAAGTGTCGGTTTACCCCATGGCGACATTGGAGATTTACGACCGATTGGAGCGCGGCCTTCACCACCACCGTGTGGGTGATCATTCGGGTTCATAACAACCCCGCGCACTTCAGGGCGCTTACCTAACCAACGAGAACGACCGGCTTTACCGATTGTTACAAGCTCGTGATCTTCGTTACCAACAGAACCGATTGTCGCACGGCAAGTTTTAAGAATTTTACGCATTTCACCAGAAGATAGGCGAATTACTACGTATCTTTCTTCTTTACCAAGCAATTGTGCTTCTGTACCAGCTGCACGAACTAATTGTCCGCCTTTACCTGGCTTCAATTCAATGTTGTGGATCACTGTACCTACTGGAATATTCTCAAGCGGCAAGGCATTACCCGTTTTGATATCCGCTTCTGGTCCGGAGATGATTTGATCTCCAACCTTTAATCCTTTAGGAGCGATGATATAACGCTTCTCACCATCTGCATAGTTAATTAATGCAATGTTAGCAGAACGGTTAGGATCATACTCAATTGTAGCAACTTTGCCTGGTATTCCATCTTTAGTACGTTTGAAATCGATCATACGATATTGACGTTTATGTCCGCCACCGTGATGACGCACAGTAATTTTACCTTGGTTATTTCTACCTGCTTTCTTGCTTAAAGGCGCAAGTAGTGATTTCTCCGGTGTATCAGTGGTGATTTCTTGGAATGCATTCACTGACATTTGGCGTCTAGCCGGAGATGTCGGTTTATACTTTTTAATTGGCACGTTGTTCCCTCCTTACTTCAAAAATGATCTTACACCGTTTCAAAATATTCTAATGGTTTGCTATCCGCACTCAAAGTTACGATAGCTTTTTTCCATTGTGTTGTGTATCCGGAATAGCGACCATAACGTTTTGGCTTGCTTGGCATAATCATAGTGTTAACTTTATTTACCTTCACTTTAAAAATAGCCTCGATCGCTTGTTTTACTTCTGTTTTGTTAGCTTTCATGTCAACTTCGAATACATATTTATTCTCAGCCATCATGTCGCTAGTTTCTTCAGTAATAATCGGGCGCTTAATCAAATCGCGAGGGTTCTTCATTACGCAAGCACCTCCTCTACCTTAGCTACAGCGTCCTTAGTGATGATCAATTTTTCATGATTCATTACATCTAGAACGTTAATTCCTTCAGCTTCAACAAACTTGATGCCAGGAATGTTACGAGCAGATAATGCAACATTATCCTCATAGCTCGCAGTGACAACTAATGCTTTGCGCTCAACCTTCAAGCTATTCAAAATCGCTTTGAATTCTTTGGTTTTTGGCGCACTTAGTGCCAATTGATCCAATACAATAATCGTATTATCAACCACCTTGGATGATAAAGCCGATTTAATCGCCAAACGACGAACCTTCTTAGGCAACTTGTACGCATAGCTGCGTGGAGTCGGTCCGAAAACCGTACCGCCGCCTTTCCATTGTGGCGCACGAATGCTACCTTGACGCGCACGTCCTGTACCTTTTTGTTTCCACGGCTTACGACCGCCGCCGCGCACTTCCGAACGACCTTTAACTTTATGAGTACCTTGACGCAAGGATGCTTGCTGCATCAATACTGCTTCATGCAGTACATGTACGTTAGGCTCAATACCGAACACAGCTTCAGACAATTCAATGTCGCCTACTTGCTGTCCAGTTGTATTATAAAGAGCTACTTTTGGCATTGTTTATCCTCCTTCCCTGCTTCTTACTTTTTAATGGAAGCTTTCACGTTCACATAGCTGTTCTTAGGACCTGGAATAGACCCTTTAACTAGCAATACGTTGCGTTCCACATCTACTTTAATAATTTCTAGGTTCTGAAGTGTTACTGTTTCATTACCCATATGTCCAGGTAATTTCTTACCTTTGAACACACGGTTAGCCGCAATGGAACCCATGGAACCCGGACCGCGGTGATATCTGGAACCGTGTGACATAGGCCCTGTGCTTTGTCCATGTCTTTTGATAACACCTTGGAATCCTTTACCTTTGGATGTTCCTGTTACGTCAACAAATTCACCTGCAGCAAAGATGTCTGCTTTGATTTCTTGACCCAATTCATATTCCGCAACATTGACACCGCGAAGCTCGCGAACGTAGCGCTTAGGCGCTGTATTAGCCTTTTTCGCATGTCCTAGTTCAGGTTTATTAGCATTTCTTTCTTTTTTATCCGCAAAGCCGATCTGAATTGCTTCATAACCATCATTTTCTTGGTCTTTCTTCTGAAGAACGACACATGGACCCGCTTGGATAACGGTAACTGGAATCATTAAACCTTCAGGTGTAAATACCTGAGTCATTCCTAGTTTTTTACCTAAGATACCTTTAGTCATGTTGACACCTCTTTTCTTTCCATCTTTTCGTTTGTCTATTTAATAGAACAAATTATAATTTAATTTCAATGTCCACACCGGACGGCAAGTCTAAACGCATTAATGAATCAACCGTTTGCGGTGTTGGATTCACGATATCGATTAAACGTTTGTGTGTACGCATTTCGAATTGCTCACGAGAATCTTTGTACTTGTGAACCGCACGAAGAATCGTGATCACTTGCTTCTCAGTTGGAAGCGGAATCGGTCCAGATACACTAGCACCGGAACGTTTAGCCGTTTCAACAATCTTCTCCGCGGACTGATCAAGCACTCTGTGATCATAAGCTTTCAAACGAATACGAATCTTTTGTTTTGCCATATAAGTCCCTCCTTCTATCGCCCAAATTTTATCGGACATACTCCGTGAAAATTTATCCTGAACACTAAGCTCCTATGGCAAAGGGGCCGGGTGTGTCAGCAACCTCTCACATCATCGCAACGTCACAGACCAACGCTCACTATTATACAATATAAACTCTGGGATTTGCAACTTTTTTTTCTTATAACTAAGTTCTTAGCTCATCATCGTGCATTTTTACTAGAATGATAAGCATTGTTCCCAAAATGACCATAAAAAAGACCCTGCATTGAGGGTCTTTTTTATGGGTTTGCTTCAATTATTTTTGGATTGTAGCAACCGCACCAGCACCTACTGTACGTCCGCCTTCACGGATCGCAAAGCGAGTACCTTCTTCAATCGCGATTGGCGCGATAAGTTCAACTGTAACAGTGATGTTGTCACCAGGCATTACCATTTCGGATCCTTCTGGAAGCTCGATGATACCTGTTACGTCAGTTGTTCTGAAGTAGAACTGAGGACGGTAACCTGTGAAGAAAGGCTTATGACGTCCACCCTCTTCTTTAGTTAGAACGTAGATTTGTGCAGTAAAGTTTGTGTGTGGTTTAACGGAACCTGGTTTCGCAAGAACTTGACCACGCTCGATATCTTTACGCTCAACACCACGAAGCAATGCACCGATGTTGTCACCCGCTTGTGCAGAGTCAAGAAGTTTACGGAACATCTCAACACCAGTAACAACGGATTTGCGAGTTTCTTCAACAAGACCGATGATTTCAATCTCGTCGCCAACTTTTACAACCCCACGCTCTACACGGCCAGTAGCAACTGTACCACGACCTGTGATGGAGAATACGTCCTCAACTGGCATTAGGAAAGGCTTGTCAGTGTCGCGCTCTGGTGTAGGGATGTAGTTGTCGATTTGCTCGAACAATTCTACGATTTTGTTAGCCCACTCACCATCTGGGTTCATTAATGCTTCACGAGCAGAACCTTGAATGATTGGAGTGTCATCACCAGGGAATTCATATTCGTTTAGAAGGTCACGAACTTCCATTTCTACTAGTTCAAGAAGCTCAGCATCTTCAACCATATCACATTTGTTCAAGAATACTACGATGTAAGGAACACCAACCTGACGGGAAAGTAGGATGTGCTCACGAGTTTGTGGCATTGGACCGTCTGCAGCGGAAACAACTAGGATTGCTCCGTCCATTTGTGCAGCACCAGTGATCATGTTTTTAACATAGTCAGCATGGCCTGGGCAGTCAACGTGTGCATAGTGACGGTTAGCAGTTTCATACTCAACGTGAGATGTTGAAATAGTGATACCGCGCTCTCTTTCTTCTGGAGCTTTGTCGATCATATCGAATGCAACTGCTGCACCGGATCCGTATTTTTTGTTTAATACTGTAGTGATTGCTGCTGTTAATGTTGTTTTACCATGGTCAACGTGACCGATAGTACCAATATTAACGTGTGGTTTTGTACGCTCAAATTTAGCTTTTGCCATGAGAATGATTCCTCCTCAATACATTGGTTTATTTTATTTTTTAAGCACCTTTATGTTTTGCAATAATTTCTTCTGCGATGGACTTAGGTACTTCTTCATAATGTGAGATTTCCATAGCGTATACGCCGCGACCTTGTGTTCTGGAACGTAAGGTTGTTGAATAACCGAACATTTCAGCCAAAGGTACTTTGGCGCGGATCACTTGTGCTCCTGCACGTGAATCCATACCTTCAATACGTCCACGACGAGAGTTCAAGTCACCCATAACGTCGCCCATGTATTCTTCTGGTACTGTTACTTCTACCTTCATATATGGCTCAAGCAAAGCTGGACTACATTTGTCTTTAGCTGCTTTAAGAGCCATTGAACCAGCGATCTTAAATGCCATCTCACTGGAGTCAACATCATGGTAAGATCCATCAACTAATCTTGCTTTGATATCCACCATAGGGAATCCTGCGATTACCCCGTTTTTCATGGAATCTTCAATACCAGCTTGAACCGCTGGGATGTATTCTCTAGGAACGACACCACCGACGATTTTGTTCTCGAACTGGAAGCCAGTTCCTGGCTCAAGCGGTTCGAATTCAACCCATACGTGACCGAACTGACCACGACCACCGGATTGGCGTACGAATTTACCTTCAACTTTTGCACCGGATTTAAAGGTTTCACGGTAAGCAACTTGAGGTTTACCTACATTCGCTTCAACTTTAAATTCGCGCATTAAGCGGTCAACGATAATTTCAAGGTGAAGCTCACCCATACCGGAGATGATCGTTTGACCTGTTTCTTCGTCTGTCTTAGCACGGAAGGTCGGATCCTCATCGGATAGTTTGGATAACGCAATACCCATTTTATCTTGGTCCGCTTTTGTTTTAGGTTCAATCGCAACATCGATAACTGGATCAGGGAAATCCATGGATTCCAAGATGACTGGATGCTTCTCATCACACAGTGTATCTCCAGTTGTCGTATCTTTCAAACCAACGCCCGCAGCAATATCTCCTGCGTATACGATGCTAACTTCTTCACGGCTGTTGGCATGCATCATCAAGATACGGCCGATTCTTTCTCTCTTACCTTTTGTAGTGTTAAGTACGTAGGAACCAGAGGAAAGTGTACCGGAATAAACACGGAAGAACGTAAGTTTACCTACGAATGGATCCGTCATGATTTTGAAAGCAAGTGCAGCAAACGGCTCGTTATCCGAGGATTTGCGGCTTACTTCAGTACCATCTTCCAATACCCCTTTAATATCTGGAACATCTGTTGGTGCTGGTAAGTATGCAACTACGGCATCCAACATGCTTTGAACGCCTTTATTTCGATATGAAGAACCACATAGCACTGGAGTGATTTTAACATCACATGTTGCTACGCGTAGAGCCGCTTTCAATTCTTCAACGGTTGGCTCTTCGCCTTCAAGATACTTCATCATTAGGTCTTCATCAGTTTCAGAGATCTTCTCGATCATTTCACTGCGAAGTTCTTCAGCTTTCGCTTGGTATTCGGCAGGGATTTCAACTTGTTCGATGTCTTTGCCTAAATCATCTTTATAGATGTAAGCAACGTTATCCATCAAGTCGATGATACCGATAAAGTCGTTCTCTGCACCGATCGGATATTGAATAGGTACTGCATTTGCATGAAGTCTTTCACGCATTTGACTTACTGCACCTTCAAAATCCGCGCCTAAGATATCCATTTTGTTCACGTAAGCGATACGAGGTACATGGTATCTGTCCGCTTGGCGCCATACTGTTTCAGATTGAGGCTCTACGCCGCCTTTCGCGCAGAATACACCTACTGCTCCATCCAATACACGAAGGGAACGTTCAACTTCTACTGTAAAGTCAACGTGTCCCGGGGTATCAATGATATTGATGCGGTGACCCTTCCACTGCGCCGTAGTCGCAGCGGAAGTGATCGTGATACCACGTTCTTGTTCTTGCTCCATCCAGTCCATAGTTGCCCCACCTTCGTGAGTCTCACCAATTTTGTGAGTACGACCGGTGTAGAACAAGATACGTTCTGTTGTCGTGGTTTTACCAGCATCGATATGAGCCATGATCCCGATATTACGTGTATTTTCTAAGGAGAATTCTCTAGCCATGAATAAGTCTCCTTTCTTTTGTCACCCTATTATCGGATTAAGACTACCAGCGGTAATGAGCAAACGCTTTGTTCGCTTCCGCCATTTTGTGTGTATCTTCACGCTTCTTCACGGATGCACCAGTGTTATTGCTTGCATCGATGATTTCAGCTGCCAAACGCTCTTCCATCGTTTTCTCTCCGCGCAAGCGAGAGTAGTTCACTAACCAACGAAGTCCCAAAGAAGTACGGCGCTCAGGCTTTACTTCGATAGGTACTTGGTAGTTCGCACCCCCAACACGGCGAGCTTTAACTTCAAGCACTGGCATGATGTTTTTCAAAGCTGCTTCGAATACTTCCATTGGCTCTTTACCTGTACGGCTTTTGATTAACTCAAATGCGTTGTAAAGAAGTGTTTGAGCAACCCCTCTTTTTCCATCAATCATGATGCGGTTAATTAAGCGCGTTACCAATTTACTGTTATAAATCGGATCTGGCAATACGTCTCTTTTAGCTACCGGACCTTTACGAGGCATAGTTATCCCCCTTTCTTATCATTATCATTCCTAAAATCAGGAATTTATTTTTTTTCTTTCGGACGTTTAGTTCCGTATTTGGATCTAGCTTGGTTACGGTTATTCACACCTGCAGTATCTAATGCACCACGAACAATGTGATAACGAACCCCTGGAAGATCTTTAATTCTTCCTCCACGAATCAACACAACGCTATGCTCTTGAAGATTGTGTCCAATCCCAGGAATATAAGCTGTTACCTCTACACGGTTCGTTAAGCGCACACGAGCGTATTTGCGAAGCGCTGAGTTCGGCTTCTTAGGTGTCATAGTCCCTACACGAGTGCAAACACCTCTTTTTTGTGGAGAACTCAAATCCGTCTCTTTACGTGTCATAGCATTAAAACCTTTTTGCAACGCTGGAGATTTGGATTTTACCACTTTCGCTTTACGTCCTTTGCGTACTAACTGGTTAATTGTCGGCATCTTGCGCACCTCCTTCCAACGATTAATATTAAGACAGTGTTAAGTCCACAGTGCCAGGCGGTTCATAAATAAACATAATGAAATGCTTTTATTACGAAGAATAAAAACATTTGGGTAATCCACGTTTATTCTTTTAAAGCTGCTGCCATAGCAGCGCCAACTTCAATGCCGCATGCTTTACCAAGCTGTTTCATTGAATCCACATATTCAAAAGGAATGTGATACTTCTTACAAAGTTGAACGACCTTCGTCGTAATCTTAGCATCAGCATCTATAGCTACATACACTTCAGATACTTTTCCTTCTTCAATGCTGCGGATGGTCTGCTTGGTGCCAACACTCAACTTATCTGCCCGCATTACTTTCTCATAAGACATTTGTGTATATCCTCCAAAGCACTTGGGTCTTTTCTTAGGCACACTTCGATATATTATCACTTCAAAAAAACAGAGTCAAGTAGAAAATATTTTTTAAAAATACAGCAGTGAGATCGGGTGAAACGGGACGCTGCTATAACGTGTTTCACCCGACACATCGACTGCTTCAAAATTCATTTATTATTCTACCGGCACGGCTTCCATGATTTCGTCTTCATTCTGCTCGCCTTCTTGATCCTCATCCGGATCTATCAGCTTAATGTTACGATAGCGGTTCATACCCGTACCCGCAGGTATCAACTTACCGATAATAACGTTCTCTTTCAGACCGATAAGCTCATCGACTTTACCTTTAATCGCGGCATCAGTTAAGACACGAGTTGTTTCTTGGAAGGATGCTGCAGATAAGAACGAATCTGTTTCAAGCGACGCTTTGGTAATCCCTAGTAATACAGGCTTAGCTACCGCTGGCTCTTGACCTGCGAATAATGCCTTTTTGTTCTCTTCCTCGTATTCATGAATATCAACGAAGGAACCTGGCAGTAAATTCGTATCTCCCGCATCTACGATACGTATTTTACGAAGCATCTGCCTAATCATAACCTCAACGTGCTTATCGTTGATTTCAACCCCTTGGTTACGGTAAACGCGCTGTACTTCTTGAAGGATGTAGTTCTGAACACCACGGATCCCTTTAATACGAAGCATATCTTTAGGATCAATTGAACCTTCAGTCAGCTCATCCCCGGCTTCAACTTGCTGTCCTACCGAAATGCGGATACGTGAGCCGTAAGTTACAGCGTATACTTTGGATTCCGCTTCACCTTCAACTTCGATTTCACGGCGATCTTTCGTCTCACGAATGTCTTTAATGACACCGTCGATTTCGGTGATGATCGCTTGACCTTTAGGGTTTCTAGCTTCGAAGAGCTCTTGGATACGCGGCAAACCTTGTGTAATATCATCTCCAGCAACCCCGCCGGTATGGAATGTACGCATCGTTAACTGTGTTCCAGGCTCACCGATGGATTGCGCGGCAATAATACCAACCGCTTCACCAATATCAACGAATTGCCCCGTAGCTAAGTTACGGCCATAACATTTCTTACATACCCCATGTCTAGCACGACAGCTTAACACAGAACGAATAACGACTTTCTCAATACCCGCATCAATAATCTGGTCAGCAATCTTAGACTCGATCAGTTGGTTGCGTGCTGCGATAACTTCGCCTGTTTCAGGATGGCGCACCGTTTCAAACGCATAACGCCCCTCTAAACGATCGTAAAGGTCCTCAATAACCTCTTTACCATCTTGAATTTTGGTCACGACAAAGCCTTTATCTGTTCCACAATCGTCTTCGCGAACAATAACATCCTGCGCTACGTCTACAAGTCGACGAGTAAGGTAACCTGAATCCGCTGTACGAAGTGCTGTATCGGCCAAACCTTTACGCGCACCATGCGTGGAGATAAAGTATTCCAATACCGTTAATCCTTCACGGAAATTGGATTTGATCGGCAACTCAATAATTCTACCCGACGGATTGGCCATCAATCCGCGCATACCGCCCAGCTGTGTAATCTGAGATTTGTTACCCCTTGCCTTTGATTCAACCATCATATTGATGGAATTAAACTTATCAAGGGATTTCATTAGAATATCCGTTAACTGATCCTTCACTTTACTCCAGATTGCGATAATACGGTCATAACGCTCATCGTTGGTAATTAAACCACGGCGGAATTGATTCATGATGACCTTAACTTTCTCTTCGGCTTCTTTCATCAATTCAGCTTTCTCTTGCGGTACAATGACGTCTGCTACTGCGACTGTAATACCAGCTTTGGTGGAATAAGTGAATCCTAGCTGCTTAATATCATCCAGAATAACGGATGTTTTCGTTGTATGATACGTGCGGAAGCATTCCGCAATAATTTGGCCTAAGTACTCTTTGCCTACAGCTCCTTTGAACTCAGCATTCTTGATCAATTCGCGAATATCCGCACCTTTTTCATAAACAAAGTATCGATCAGGCGTACCCACTAACAAGTTTTCCTTAGAGGCCTCATTAATATATGGGAAGGAGCTTGGGAAAATTTCGTTGAAAATAATTTTACCCACCGTTGTAATAAGCAGTGCTCCATTTTGTTTCTCGGAAAATGCATCTTTGTTCAACACTCTAGCAGGGATAGCAACCACTGCGTGAAGAGCTACATTACCCGACTGATAAGCAGAAATAGTCTCATTTACCGTACGGAAAATAGTACCTGTCCCTTTAGCCTCAACGTTATCCATCGTTAAGTAGAAGGAACCTAGAACCATATCCTGCGATGGTGTAACTACCGGCTTTCCGTCTTTCGGGTTCAGAATGTTGCCTGATGCCAACATTAACAAACGCGCTTCCGCTTGTGCTTCAGCCGATAACGGTACGTGAACCGCCATCTGATCCCCGTCAAAGTCAGCGTTATACGCCGTACATACTAACGGATGCAGTTTGATAGCACGACCCTCAACTAGAATAGGTTCAAACGCTTGAATACCTAATCTATGAAGTGTTGGGGCACGGTTCAGAAGGACTGGATGCTCTTTAATCACTTGTTCAAGCACATCCCATACTTCTGGGCTGACTTTCTCTACTTTACGCTTAGCACTTTTAATGTTATGGGCTAACCCTTTATTCACAAGCTCTTTCATGACAAATGGCTTAAACAACTCTAATGCCATTTCTTTCGGCAGACCGCATTGGTACATTTTCAAACTAGGACCTACTACGATTACGGAACGACCGGAATAGTCAACCCGTTTACCAAGCAGATTCTGACGGAAACGACCTTGTTTACCTTTAAGCATGTGACTTAGTGATTTTAACGGACGGTTACCCGGTCCGGTTACTGGACGACCGCGGCGTCCATTGTCGATCAGTGCGTCAACTGCTTCCTGCAGCATACGTTTCTCATTCTGGACAATGATGTCAGGAGCACCCAAGTCCAACAAACGCTTCAAACGATTGTTACGGTTGATCACCCGACGATATAAATCGTTCAAGTCAGAGGTTGCAAAGCGTCCGCCGTCCAATTGAACCATAGGCCGCAATTCAGGCGGAATGACCGGCAATACATCTAGAATCATCCAATCGGGCAGGTTGCCCGAATGACGGAATGCTTCCATGACCTCAAGACGTTTGATGGCACGATTTCTTCTTTGCCCTTGAGCCGTCTTAAGCTCTTCCTTCAAGCTTTCTACTTCTTTGTCGATATCGACATCTTGAAGTAATTTCTTCACAGCTTCAGCACCCATACCTGCATGGAAGGCGTAACCGTATTTCTCACGGTAGCTGCGATATTCCTTCTCGGATAACAGCTGCTTCTTCTCAAGCGGCGTATCACCTGGATCCGTAACAACATAGGATGCAAAATAGATAATCTCTTCCAAGGAACGAGGAGACATATCCAACGCTAACCCCATACGGCTCGGAATCCCCTTGAAATACCAAATGTGAGAAACTGGGGCAGCCAGTTCAATGTGCCCCATGCGTTCTCTACGTACTTTTGCACGTGTTACTTCTACGCCACAGCGATCACAAACGACGCCTTTGTAGCGTACACGTTTGTACTTACCACAGTGACATTCCCAGTCCTTCGTAGGACCGAATATTTTTTCACAGAATAAGCCTTCCTTTTCAGGTTTCAACGTACGATAGTTGATTGTTTCAGGCTTTTTCACTTCTCCACGAGACCATGAACGAATTTTGTCCGGCGAAGCAAGACCGATTTTCATATATTCAAAATTGTTGACGTCCATCAAGGAGCAACCCTCCTCAAAATGTACTTTTATTTTAACGCTTAGGCCGCATTCACTGGACCATTAATCTACTCCAACTTCCGCACTTTCCAAGTTTAGATTCAGCTTATCGCTTGTGCCCTCATCTTCATCATCAATTTCTTTCATGACGATCTCCTCTTCGTCCTCTGTCAGAATCTTCACATCCATACCTAGGGATTGAAGCTCCTTGATCAGAACCTTAAAGGATTCAGGAACACCCGGTTCAGGAACGTTCTCGCCTTTGACAATCGATTCGTATGTTTTCACACGACCCACGACATCATCGGATTTGACGGTAAGGATTTCTTGAAGCGTATAAGCTGCGCCATAAGCCTCAAGCGCCCAAACCTCCATCTCACCAAAACGCTGTCCACCGAACTGAGCTTTACCTCCGAGCGGCTGCTGCGTAACAAGCGAGTAAGGACCTGTAGAACGAGCATGGATTTTATCATCAACCATGTGGGCAAGCTTAATCATATACATAACGCCAACGGTTACTTCACGCTCAAACGGATCACCCGTACGGCCATCATAGAGCAATGTCTTACCATTACGCTGCATACCTGCTTCTTCCATCGTATCGAATACATCCATTTCACTCGCCCCGTCAAAAACAGGCGATGCCATGTGCAGGCCTAGACGTTTCGCAGCCATACCTAAGTGAACCTCAAGCACCTGACCGATATTCATACGAGAAGGAACGCCTAATGGATTAAGGACGACTTCTACAGGTGTGCCATCTGGCAAGAAAGGCATATCTTCTTCCGGCAACACTCTCGCGATAACCCCTTTATTACCATGACGTCCAGCCATTTTATCCCCTTCGGAGATCTTTCTCTTCTGGGCAATGTAACAGCGAACCAGTTGGTTCACTCCTGGCGGCAATTCGTCACCGTTCTCACGAGTAAAGACCTTCACATCAACGACAATACCGTCTGTACCATGCGGTACGCGCAATGAAGTATCACGCACTTCACGAGCTTTCTCACCGAAGATGGCATGCAGTAATCGCTCTTCAGCTGTCAATTCAGTAACCCCTTTTGGTGTTACTTTACCGACTAGAATATCACCTGCTCCGATCTCCGCTCCGACACGTATAATTCCGCGCTCATCCAAATTCTTAAGCGCATCTTCCCCAACGTTAGGGATATCGCGCGTAATTTCTTCTGGTCCTAACTTGGTGTCACGGGCTTCAGATTCATACTCTTCAATATGAATAGATGTGTACACATCTTCTTTTACCAATTTCTCACTTAGCAGAATCGCATCCTCGTAGTTGTAGCCTTCCCAAGTCATGAAAGCAACTACTACGTTGCGGCCAAGTGCCAACTCACCTTGTTCAGTAGATGGACCATCCGCTAAGATATCTCCTGCTTTCACCACTTCACCGCGTTTGCACACAGGACGTTGGTTAATACAGGTTCCTTGGTTGGAACGCATGAATTTATGAAGCTTATATTTAATTAAATCTCCGTTCACAAGCTTACCGTCGATGGTCTCTTGGCGGCGCAGCCAAATCTCAGTTGCGCTAACTCGTTCAATAACACCATCATATTTAGCAACGATACAAACACCCGAGTCCTTCGCTGACTTATGCTCCATTCCCGTTCCCACAAGAGGAGCTTTAGGGATAAGCAGTGGCACTGCCTGACGCTGCATGTTTGATCCCATAAGCGCACGGTTGGAGTCATCGTTTTCCAAGAATGGAATCAACGCTGTCGCCACGGATACAACTTGTTTTGGCGATACATCCATATAGTCAACGCGTTCACGCGGCAATGTTAAGATGTTATCGGATGTTTTGTTGTAACGAACAATGACTGTTTCATTCGCGAACGTACCATCTTCACTAAGCTCTGCATTTGCCTGAGCGATAACGTAATTATCTTCTTCGTCCGCTGTCAAATAGTTAATTTGTTCCGTCACAACACCTGTCTTAGGATCAACCCAACGATATGGCGTTTCAATAAACCCATATTCATTAATTCTCGCAAAGGTAGACAAGGAGTTAATCAACCCGATGTTCGGTCCCTCAGGAGTCTCAATTGGACACATACGGCCATAGTGGGAGTTATGAACGTCACGCACCTCAAACCCTGCGCGCTCCCTAGTCAAACCACCCGGTCCAAGCGCGGATAGACGACGCTTATGAGTTAGCTCAGCTAGAGGGTTGGTTTGGTCCATAAACTGCGAGAGCTGAGAGCTTCCGAAGAACTCTTTAATAGATGCGATCACAGGTCGAATGTTAATTAAGGCTTGCGGCGTAATCACGTTCGCATCTTGAATCGACATTCTCTCGCGAACGACACGTTCCATACGAGACAAACCAATACGGAATTGATTCTGCAACAGTTCCCCAACGGAGCGCAGACGACGGTTACCCAAGTGATCGATATCATCTGTGCTGCCAATGCCATGCAGCAAATTCATAAAATAGTTAATTGAAGCAATAATATCTGAAGGGGTTATATGTTTAACATTCTTGTCGATGCCTGCATTTGCTATCAAAGATACGACCTTGCCGTCTTCAATAGGTGAGAAGACATCAATCTTCTGTAATGGCACATCTGTGTCATCCAATACACCCGCCGCTACATGATACGTTTTAAAACCAACAGACTTCTCAAGTTGAGGCATAATTTCGTCCAGAATACGTCTGTCAATCATTTGTCCAGCCTCGGCGATAATTTCCCCTGTTTCAGGATCAATTAATGATTCTGCAAGTCTTTGATTAAACAATCTGTTCTTGATATGCAGTTTTTTGTTGATTTTATAACGACCTACATTCGCTAAATCATAGCGTTTCGGATCGAAGAATCGCGCTACAAGCAAGCTCTTAGCGTTTTCCAAAGTCGGTGGTTCACCTGGACGCAGACGCTCATAGATTTCGATCAATGCTTTCTCTGTCGAGTCAGTATTGTCCTTATCCAGCGTATTGCGGATATATTCATCGTCTCCTAACAAGTCAATGATTTCTTGATCGGTACCAAACCCTAAAGCGCGCAGCAGAACAGTTACTGGAATTTTACGTGTTCTATCAATACGCACGTAGATAATATCCTTAGCATCCGTTTCTAACTCAAGCCATGCTCCACGGTTAGGAATCACAGTCGCAGCGTAGTTCTTCTTGCCGTTTTTGTCGATCTTGGTACTAAAATAAACGCTTGGTGAACGTACTAACTGACTGACAATAACACGCTCTGCCCCATTAATAATAAATGTACCGGTTTCCGTCATAAGCGGGAAATCACCCATAAATACTTCCTGCTCTTTTACCTCGCCAGTTTCTTTATTAATTAAACGGACCTTCACTCTAAGCGGTGCGGCATAAGTCACATCACGTTCCTTCGAATCATCCACCGAATATTTAGGCTCACCTAAGCTGTAATCGATAAACTCCAACACCAGATTTCCTGTGAAATCTTGAATTGGTGAGATGTCCTGGAACATTTCTCTAAGACCAGAATCTAAAAACCATTGATAGGATTTTTGCTGAATTTCAATGAGGTTAGGAATCTCTAACACTTCATCAATTCGAGAATAACTTCTCCGCGTACGTCGTCCTAACTGAACTAATTTTCCCGCCAACTTTTTCACCCCTCATGTCTTACTAAACCTAATAGAAAAAAATGCAATACGACACCCGCCGGATCATCTGCATGTCCAGTCAAGCTGCCGCAAAAAAAAAATAAGAAAAGCTTCTATTAACCCCGTTTATGTTGCGGGATCCTCACTCGTGCTGCAACTTTTCTTGCAGTATTAGAAAGGGGAACTTCATGCTACATTAAGCTTCCTAATACTAGAAGAAAACATCCCAACAGACACGGTGCCTTAGAAACATCTCTTATTGTTCTTCATCATTCGCTGCACTCACCACTACCTTCTTCGTATGTCTTATTCACACTTTGTCATTTAACCCACAAAAAAGCACTTAGTATGTAGATTTTCCCAAAATGTAAACATTATACTTCAAATCGCAAAAAAATATGCGCTGGAACAGCCATATCGAAGCCATTCAGTGAAGTACTACGTGCCTAAGAGCAACTTTCTTGCAATGGCATGAAAATCATACGTTACATCCATTCCATCCACCCCAAAAAAGAAGATAACATTCTTCGTACTGTATGTCTCAGTCAATGAATGTTATGTAGTCATGAACGATCAGAACGACTGGGTTCAGGCGGCGAATTCTCTGATGCATCCAAAAAAATCTTGACATTTTATCTTACTAAAGACAAATAGTCCATTTTAATACTGACATTTTACAATGATACCACAGAAAAAAAATCAAGTCAAACACAATTTAACCAATTGAATCTTAAGATTTTTCAGCTCTGTATATACGGTATCCTTTATCCTTACAAACTTCGTTCACTTTTCCGTAAATGGCTTCAAGCTTAGCAAAGGCAGATGGAGCGCCTTGTTTTTTCTGAATAACAACCCATAAGGAACCACCCGGTTTCAAGTGATCATATGCTTCTTCAAATATGGTGTGTACCGTTTCTTTTCCTGCACGGATTGGCGGATTCGTTAGAATCATGTCGAATGTTTGTCCCTTTACATTCTCAAATACGTCACTTTGCAGGATCGTTACATTATGAATCGCATTTAATGCAGCATTCTCCTTGGCCAGTTCAACAGCCCGCTCGTTAATATCAACCATGGTGACATGTCCTTTAATAGCAAGCCTTGCCGCCGCAAATCCAATCGGCCCATAACCACAACCTACATCCAGAACGCTTGAAGTTTCAGGCACTTCCATAGCCTCTATGAGCACTCTGCTCCCGTAATCAATCCCCTTTTTCGAAAAGACTCCTGCATCCGTAATAAACTTAAACGTTTCTCCTCTCAACACTTGCTCAATTTGCTTGCGCTCATGCGCCGCTTCAGGTGTTCTACTGTAATAGTGATTCGACATCGGCCATCCTCCTGACATAACGCTCAACACTTATACTGATGTTATAAAACAATCCCCCTGAATCGCATCAAGGGGATTGTTGTCAAAGCTTATTATTTTACTTCTACAGTTGCGCCTGCTTCTTCAAGCTTAGCTTTAACTGCTTCTGCATCTTCTTTGGATACTTTTTCTTTGATTGGTTTTGGTGCGTTGTCAACTAATTCTTTAGCTTCTTTCAAGCCAAGACCAGTGATTTCGCGAACCACTTTAATAACGTTGATTTTGGATCCGCCAGCGCTTGCTAGAACTACATCAAATTCGCTTTGCTCTGCTGCTGCGTCTCCGCCTGCTGCTGCGCCGCCAACAACTGCAACTGGTGCTGCTGCTGTAACGCCGAATTCTTCTTCAATTGCTTTTACAAGATCGTTCAATTCAAGAACGGTCATACCTTTAATAGCTTCTAAGATTTGCTCTTTACTCATGGTTAAACCTCCATTATATTCATTTTCAATTGTTTGGTCGTACAATATAAGACTAGATTAAGCTTCTTGAGCGCCGCCTTCTTTTTGCTCGCCCACTGCTTTAACCGCAAGCGCAAAGTTGCGCATAGGCGCTTGAAGCACGCTAAGCAACATAGAAAGCAATCCTTCTCTGGAAGGAAGATCCGCAAGGGCTTTGATTTGATCCAAGCCTACGACTTGACCTTCAACGACACCCGCTTTAATTTTCAAGTGTTCGTTCTTTTTAGCAAATTGGGATAATACTTTAGCTGGTGCTACGGCATCATCGTTACTAAACGCGATCGCTGTAGGACCTACAAGATATTCGTCTAATGCTGATAATTCAGCTTCAGCAGTCGCACGACGAAGTAAAGTGTTTTTCAAAACGGAAAACTCAACACCTGCTTCACGCAATTGTTTACGAAGCTCAGTCACTTGAGCTACGTTCAATCCACGGTAATCTGCAACGACAGTACAAGCACTCGCTTTGAATTTCTCAGTTACTTCTGCAACTAGCTGTTGTTTCTCTAGAAGAACTTTATCGTTTGGCAATCTGTACACCTCCTAATTAAACATTGCTTCCGACCGAATCTGTCTTTGGGTGTGAAGACCTTTAGTCAACTAAAAAAGCCTTCGCGTTAAGACCGCGAAGGCATGATGAGCAATATTTCAATTCACATTGAAATGAAGATCTATCATAACACCTCGGCGGGATATTAAGCCTTTACGGCACCTGCTGTCTACGGTCTCATATTCAATTTCATCAACATTCAATACATTACACGTTGACACCCGAGATGTCAATGCCAATGCTTGGATGCTGTTAGCCGAATATTCTTATCTGTAAGCTGCTGTGTTAACTGTTACACTTGGTCCCATTGTGGAAGAAACCGCAATATTCTTCAAGTATACACCTTTAGCTGCAGCAGGCTTTGCTCTTTTAAGCGCATCGATTAGAGAATTAAGGTTATCATTCAGTTTCTCAGCATCGAAGGACACTTTACCAATCGGAGCATGAATTTGACCTGCTTTATCCAGACGATATTCGATTTTACCTGCTTTAATTTCTTGAACCGCTTTAGCCACATCAAACGTAACTGTGCCAGCCTTAGGGTTAGGCATTAAACCTTTACCACCAAGCAAACGACCTAGTTTACCTACTTCAGCCATCATGTCTGGAGTAGCTACGCAGACATCAAACTCAAACCAACCTTGTTGGATTTTGTTGATCATGTCTTGGTCGCCGACAAAGTCAGCACCCGCTTGTTCAGCTTCTTTAGCTTTTTCACCTTTTGCGAAAACTAGAACTGTTTTCGTTTTACCTGTTCCATGCGGCAATACTACTACCCCACGCACAGCTTGGTCTTGTTTCTTAGGGTCTACCCCTAGACGAACAGCCACTTCAACTGTTTCATCAAATTTAGCTGGAGCTGTTTTCTTAACTAGCTCAACAGCCTCTTGCGGCTCATACAACGCTTCTGCGTTGACTAATTTCGCCACTTCTTGGTATTTTTTACCGTGTTTCGGCATGTTAGTTTTCCTCCTTTGTGGTGTTAACGGAATATCCTCCCACTGATTAGCAGCCTATTTAAAGCTGCACCAAACATTAGTCTTCGATCGCAATACCCATACTGCGAGCTGTACCTTCAACCATGCGCATAGCCGCTTCCACAGATGCTGCATTTAGGTCAGGCATTTTAGTTTCTGCAATTTCTCTAACTTTGTCACGCTTCACCGTTGCTACTTTTTTCGTATTAGGTTCTCCTGAACCTTTCTCGATTTTTGCAGCTACACGCAGCAGAACTGCAGCCGGCGGAGTTTTAGTGACGAAAGTAAAGGAACGATCCTCAAACACGGAAATCTCAACAGGAATAATAAGACCCGCTTGA
This sequence comes from uncultured Paenibacillaceae bacterium, assembly GCA_964447355.1. GTDB lineage: Bacteria > Bacillota > Bacilli > Paenibacillales > CAYUSG01 > CAYUSG01. The sequence continues at coordinate 10,610 of CAYUSG010000010.1, read as the reverse complement.
TCTGCTGTACGAGCATTGAACTCTTTACAGAAAGCCATGATGTTAACCCCTGCTTGACCTAGCGCCGGACCTACTGGAGGTGCTGGATTCGCTTTACCCGCAGGAATTTGCAGCTTTACCATCTTAATTACCTTTTTAGCCATGTGTAACACCTCCTTACCCATAATGTGGTAGAACGGGTATAACCCCTCCCACTAATGAAGGTCTATCCTCAAGTCGAATAGACCTCTAGAAACCTATATTTTTTCCACTTGAGTATAATCAAGCTCAAGCGGGGTTTCCCTGCCAAACATGTTCACATGTACTTTGACCTTGCTCTTCTCAGGTAAAATATCCTCGATGCTCCCAACAAAGTCAGCGAACGGACCCACCTTGACACGGACATTCTCCTTGAGTTCAAAGTCGATTTTCGGTTTTGGCTCATCGATACCCATATGCTTAAGAATTTGTTCAACCTCATCAGGAAGCAATGCAGTCGGTTTAGATCCAGCTCCGGTAGAGCCAACAAACCCAGTTACCCCTGGTGTATTGCGAACAACATACCAAGAATCGTCTGTTTGAACCATCTCGACCAAAACATAACCGGGATACACCTTGCGCATAACGGTTTTCTTTTTACCGTCCTTGTTCACGACTTCTTCTTCCATCGGAACTAGTACCCGGAATATTTTATCCTCCATATTCATGGATTCTACACGTTTTTCCAGATTGGCTTTCACTTTATTCTCATAACCAGAATAGGTATGCACAACGTACCATCTTTTTTCCATAATAAGAAAAGCCACCTTTGGATTCTTTTACTTATTCAAACACGACACGCAACAGTTCGGATATCCCGAAATCGAGGAGCGCAAAATATACGGTAACGAACGTTACTGTAACTAGAACCACAAGCGTATACGTTGTAAGCTCTTTACGGTTTGGCCATTTCACTTTTTTCAGTTCAGACCAACTGTCGGCAAAGAATGAAAAAGTGTTTCCAAAGCTCTGCTTCACTTTTGCTAATACTGCCACAATGGACACCCCCGAATCCTACCTTGTCTCGCGATGAATGGTATGACTATTGCAAAACTTGCAATACTTCTTCATCTCCATGCGGTCCGGATGATTTCTCTTGTTCTTGTTTGATGTATAATTTCTTTGTTTACAATCGGTACAAGCCAACGTAATAATTACCCGCATGATGCACACCTCCCGCAAAAACCTTTTGACATAGCAAGCATTTATACTTAACCTATATCATATTCATTTTCCACCATTTTTAGGCTACCTAAAACACTTTATCATAACGGTTTTCACGTGTCAAGGAAAAGGTATTGACGTATTTGAATTCTTTTGAACGCTTCAAAATGTCCACCATTCAGTCCTTGTACCCCATTATGCACCGTTTGCTGCTGGAATAAACATGTCTCACAAGCTTACTATATTATCCATTAAAAAAGCATCCCTCAGGATGCTCGTTTGTTGATATTAAGCTTGTCCTACATCACGTGCTTCAAGATATTTCTCAAGCTTTCGCTTCACGCGCTGCAACGCATTATCAATAGATTTCACATGACGATCCAGATCCACCGCAATCTCTTGATAAGAGCGACCATCTAAGTAGAGCATCAATACTCTGCGCTCCAAGTCGCTTAGAATTTCGCCCATCTTATCTTCAAGTCCGCAAAATTCTTCCTTATTAATCATCAGTTCTTCAGGATCTGTAACCTTGGTACCGCAGATGACATCCAATAAGGTTCGGTCGGAATCCTCGTCATAAATCGGTTTATCCAAAGAAACATAAGAATTGAGCGGGATATGCTTTTGTCGGGTGGCTGTTTTGATCGCTGTAATGATTTGCCTGGTAATACAAAGCTCAGCAAAGGCTTTGAAGGAAGCTAATTTATCACCGCGGAAATCACGGATCGACTTGTACAATCCAATCATGCCTTCCTGTACAATGTCCTCTCGATCAGCACCAATCAAAAAATAGGAACGCGCTTTAGCTCTGACGAAGTTTTTATACTTGTTAATTAAGTATTCCAGCGCTTCGCTATTACCTTCGCGGACCGCGTCAACCAGTTCTTCATCTGACTTGAGATCAAAATCCCATATTCTTAGTTCTTGGAAGTTGAGATTCACTACCTATCCCTCCGGCCTGCATGGCTATCACGGTTTTCGCGAATTAAGATAGGATAAGTATACATGAAGCATTCAAGAGACGTCAACCAAACTGCAAATAATGGAAAATATTGCGTGAAACAGTTGCAAACTTTATACGTAGCATTTCCTTACTTCTCAGGAATTACCTCGCCGCCAGCGCTCCATAATTTCTTTGAGTTCATCTCCTATATAATGACCGAACGTATTGCGGTTTCGCTTCATCGCTTTGGGGGTGATTTTACTCTGAATTTCTCCTCGGCTTTCCTCCACATCGAGCAGCAACTCACGTGCAGACCTTCTAAGCGCACCCGCTCCAAAAATTACATGCTGTTCTACATAATCTGAAGTAGCCACTATGACTCTTCGCCTTCGACTGCTTAAGTCCTTAACCAATCTTTCGATGCATTCATCGGCTGTTTCTTTTTCCTTTGTGTAGATAATTTGAAGCTTATTCTGTTTATACTTGCCGCCTATACCGGGCACTTGATGCGCATCAAATACGATGATCGTCCGATACCCTGACCATGCTTGATAGTCAGCTAATATCTCAATTAAACGATCTCTTGCCTGTTCAAGATTCAAGTCTTTCAGCTCGCGAAGCTCAGGCCAAGCGCCTATAATATTGTAGCCGTCAACAATTAAGTATTCCTCCATGTTGATCCTTCGTTCTCAATCTATTGGATGTGCCGCTGCCGAACCGCATCATACATCAGAACGGCTGCCGCAACGGAAGCATTCAAAGAATTTATCTGTCCGTACATGGGCAGCTTAATAAGAAAATCGCATTTCTCTTTCACAAGTCTGCCTATGCCTTTCCCCTCACTCCCAATAACAACGGCAATCGGCATCTTCAAATCCGCTTCGTATACGAATTGATTAGCTGCAGCATCTGCGCCCGCTACCCAAATGCCTTGGGCTTTTAACGCTTCGATGGTTTGAGCAATATTCGTCACTCTAGCTACCGGCACATGAGCTGCCGCTCCAGCCGATATTTTGGAAACTGTTGCTGTAACCCCTACCGCTCTGCGCTTAGGAATAATGACGCCATGGACGCCAGTACACTCTGCTGTGCGCAATATGGAACCTAAGTTATGGGGGTCTTCAATTTCATCAAGAATGATGATAAAGGGCGTCTCGTTCTTCGCGTGGGCGGCTGCAATGATATCGTCCACATCGACATAATCAAACGGCGCAACTTGAGCAACCACGCCTTGGTGATTGATCCCTGATGCCATCTGATCCAGCTTGCGTTTATCTACGTATTGCGTTACTATGCTCAGTTTTTTTGCTTCTGTAAGAATCGGCGCAATAATATGCTTCTGAGCCGATTCCGAGATCCAGAGCTTATTCATCGCACGTCCCGAACGCATGGCTTCCATGACGGCATGTTTCCCAGCGACGATTTCTTCTTCCATGGCGGATCAACCTCCTGATTTTTCTTGATTATGCGCTTTTAACGCGTTCTCCATTAACTCCTGCAATCGGCTGTACCGTTGTTTATAGTATAAATACCCCAATAAACATTCAAAGGCGGTACTGTGTCGATATTCTAAAATATCCGCGTTTTTGGGTGCTGAGCCTGATTTGGCATTGCGTCCGCGTTTGACGACATCGGTCTCTTCATCCGTTAATAGGGGCAGAAGCTGCTGAAGCGCCCGCGCCTGTGCTTTAGCTGACACACATTCAGTAGCCGAGCGATGAAGATGATGCAGCTTATGATTCGTTTGAGACACAACGTATTGACGAATAAACATTTCATATACCGCATCACCAATATACGCAAGGACAATAGGGTTCAATTGTTCCGCTGGCTTCGCCGGCGGATGAAAGAATAAGACTTGTTCCATCGTGTTATATCACTCTTTTCGGCGCCAGCGAACCCCCTGCGGAGTATCCTCCAGCAGAATGCCCTGTGCTGTAAGTAAATCGCGAATTTCGTCCGCACGCGCCCAATTTTTGTTCTGTCTAGCTTCAATCCGTTCTTGAATAAGGCGGTCTACTTCCTCATCAAGCAATTCCGTCTCTTGTTCTGCTAGTATACCCAATACTTCGTTAAACAACAGGAATACGCGCTTGATCTCCTTTAATACAGGGAGCCCAGCTTCGGCATTCTGCATATAAGCATTCGCTTCTGATACAAGATCGAACATACAAGTAATCGCATCCGGGGTGTTAAAATCGTCCTGCAGCTTGTCATGAAACTTCTCCTCGATCAGTGCAATCCGTTCCAGGAATGTTTGGTCTTCGGCTCGTTGATGCCTTGCATCCTGCTCCGCATCTAGATGCTCTAATCGATAATCCAAATTCGACACGCAGTTATGTATGCGTTCAAGCGCACCCTTAGCTTGCTGAACGACCTCTTCATTAAAATTAAGCGGATTACGGTAATGAGTAGACAGCATAAAATATCGGAATTGTTTCGGATTCATTTGCTTTAGAATATCCACTACATTAACGACATTGCCTAATGACTTTGACATCTTCTCTTGGTTAAAGTGAATATAACCATTATGCATCCAATAGCGAACAAATGGCTGTTCGGTTAAGGTTTCCGACTGCGCGATCTCGCATTCATGATGTGGAAATTGCAGGTCTTGGCCGCCGCCGTGGATGTCTATACTCTCACCAAGATATTTGCGAATCATCGCTGAGCATTCAATATGCCATCCAGGCCGCCCCTCGCCCCAAGGACTGTCCCAAGCGATTTCACCTGGCTTCGCCTTTTTCCATAATACAAAATCTCTGGGGCTTTCCTTGCGCTCATCCACTTCAATACGAATCCCAAATTGCAATTCATCTAAGTTCTGGTGAGACAGCTTTCCATAGTCCTTGAATTTCTCAGTACGGAAATAAACATCGCCGCCGCTTTCATAAGCAAAGCCCTTCTCCACTAATCCTTCTATGAACGCAATAATCTCGGGCATATTCTCCGTGACGCGCGGGTGCAGATCTGCTTTTTCGATTCCAAGTGCTTCTAAGTCCGCATAATAAGCATTGATGAAGGTCTCGGCCACTTCAGGCACCGTCTTGCCCAGTTCCTCAGCTTTACGAATGAGCTTATCATCCACATCTGTAAAATTAACCACGTACGTCACATCATACCGAAGCGTTTTTAAATAGCGGCGAACGACATCAAAGAAAATAATCGGGCGTGCGTTGCCAATGTGAATATAGCTGTAAACGGTAGGCCCGCATACATACATTCGAACTTTACCCGCTTCAATAGGCTGAAAGACCTCCTTCTGCCGAGTTAACGAATTGTATATCTTCAAGCTCATGCTTATGCTCCTTCCCTCGGTGAAACGGAGGTTATATGTTTACTCCGCTCAATCTCTAACTCTTCCTTTAAAGTATCTATTTGATCCTGAAGTTGCTTGCACATATCAATAATAGGGTCTGGTATATTGCCGTGATCCAACCTATTAACCCGGACACCGTCACGTTTCACAACGCTGCCCTTAATGCCTACTACCGTACTGTTCGGCGGCACCTCTTCCAATACAACCGCGTTCGCACCCACCCTTGAATAGTCCCCTACTTTGAATGAGCCCAGTACCTTTGCGCCCGAAGCGATGACCACTTGATTACCGATCGTGGGATGACGCTTTCCTTTTTCTTTCCCTGTACCGCCTAAGGTAACGCCTTGGTAAATGACAACATCGTCTCCGATTTCACAAGTTTCACCGATGACCACACCCATCCCATGGTCAATAAAAAATCGTTGTCCGATTCGTGCGCCAGGGTGAATCTCAATTCCTGTAAAGAAGCGACTTAATTGAGAAATCACTCTAGCCGATGTATACCACTTGCGGCGATACAATCCATGGGCGATCCGATGAGCCCAGAGTGCATGCAAGCCCGAATAGGTAAATATCACTTCAAACTTGCTGCGCGCAGCCGGGTCATTATCGAATACCGCTTGAATATCTGATTTCATGGTTCGAAAAAGGCCTTGAGACATCCTACATTCCCCTTTAAATCCAACTTAAAAATATGAGCTTTCTGACCTTGCATTAGAAAGCTAAAAAGCCTCTGCAGCTTCATGCTGCAGAGGCGTCATTGTACTCGCGGTTCCACTCTGCTTGAATGCCGCCTATGGTTCTAGGCTTAGACATTCTATCTCTTACGTTCTTAACGCGAACGATTCGGCAGAGCCTACTTCTTGATGTCGTACCCCTTAAGGCAATTCATCAGGTTCAACACTGCAGCTCACAGGTGCATTTCAGACAAAGATCCATGAACAAGGTTCCACTCGGCAATGACCATTGCTCGCCTCGTTCTCTCTGGAAAGGCTCTGTTATCCTACTCTCCTGCTCGATGCTGTTCATTAGTTTATGCTACAAGTATACCTGAATTACATTCTAGCTTTCAAGCGCTCAATGACCTTCTCTTTACCTAGAAGATAAATCGATTGAACTAAGTCCGGTCCATGAGCTTGAGCTGTTAACGCAGCGCGCACCGGCATAAACAGCTGCTTGCCTTTAAATCCTGTATCCTTCTGCACCTGCTTAAGCCATCCCTTGATAAGAGCAGCCTCAAAAGCGTCACTGCCCTCAACCATCGATAAGAAGCTCTGCAGTACTACAGGAACTTGTTCTTCGCCTAAAATCGCGCGAGTTTCTTCGTCAAAAGTAAGCTCCTGTTCAAAAAACAGACGCGATAAGTCCACAATTTCAGCTACATAACGAAGCTGATCCTTCAGCAGCTGAACGAGCGTCGTAACCCAAGCTGTCCCTTGATCATCGAGCGGTGCTTTCAAATATCCCGCCTTCTCCAGATGAGGTATGGCCAACTCTACAATTCGAACGGTATCCGCATGCTTAATATAATGATTGTTCATCCAGTTTAACTTCTCTGTATCAAACACCGCCGGGCTTTTCTGAATGCGATCTAAACTAAACTGCTCAATGAGTTCAGCTTTCGTGAAGATCTCCTCTTCCCCTTTAGGCGACCAGCCAAGCAGCACAATAAAGTTCAACACCGCTTCCGGCAAATAACCTAGCTCTTTATACTGCTCGATGAACTGCATAATCGACTCGTCCCGCTTGCTCATCTTCTTCCGGTCTTGATTCAGAATCAGTGAAATATGCGCAAACTCTGGCGGCTCGAAGCCTAATGCTTGATATAATAGTAATTGTCTAGGCGTATTAGACAAATGCTCTTCACCGCGAATCACGTGCGTGATGTTCATCAGATGGTCATCAAGCACAACCGCGAAGTTATAAGTCGGAATGCCATCGGGCCTCACGATAATAAAATCACCGACCCCGTTCGTATCAAACTCCACATGACCACGAATGTGATCATCTACAGCAACCGTTTGATTCTCTGGGACACGGAATCGCAGAACGGCCTTTCGTCCTTCAGACTTACACTGTTCAACCTGAGCCGGGTCCAAATGACGGCACTTACCCGAATATACCGGTGTAAGCCCTTGAGCTTCCTGCTCTGCACGGCTGGCTTCCAGCTCTTCTTCAGTACAATAGCAATAGTATGCTTTCTTCTCGGCCAATAATTGATCGATATAAGGTTGATACAGCGGCAAGCGCTCCATCTGACGATAAGGGCCGTATTCTCCGCCTACATCTACCGACTCATCCCAATCTAGACCGAGCCATTTCAAGCCGTCTAATTGACTATCGATGCCCGTTTCTACATGGCGGCTTTGATCCGTATCCTCTATTCGAATAATAAATTTACCTTTTTGATTGCGAGCTAACAAATAATCAAACAGCGCAGTTCTTGCGCCTCCAATATGTAAATGCCCTGTCGGACTTGGGGCATACCTTACACGAATTTCACGAGACATGTTCTCTTACTCCTCTCTTCACCTGCATGTTCAGAAATTGAACATGGTCAATCATAGCATATCGCCCACTAGACAGACAACGGTTTGGGCGGCAATTCCTTCACCGCGCCCCGTGAAGCCTAACCGCTCTGAGGTCGTTGCCTTCACATTAATTTGTTCTTCGTCTGCCTCCAGCAGCTCTGCTATGACTTTCACCATCTCAGGGATGTATGGCGCCATCTTAGGTTGCTGGGCAATAATCGTACAATCCAGATTACCTAGCACATATCCTCGCATGGTCGTTAACTCCCAAACGTGCTTCAATAACACTTTACTGTCTGCATCCTTATACGCAGGATCGGTGTCTGGGAAGTGTTTCCCTATATCCCCCAAGCCCAGCGCACCTAGAATAGCATCGCTAATCGCATGCAGCAGCACATCTGCATCTGAATGCCCCAGCAAACCTTTCTCAAAGGGGATCGTCACCCCGCCAATGATGCAAGGACGCCCCTCTACTAACTGATGCACATCAAAACCTTGACCTACTCTAATCATTCCTGTTCCCCCTTTCGTTTCTCCTCGACATACCGCGTTGCAAAATGCAAATCTTCAGGTGTTGTGATCTTAATATTCGCATAATCCCCTTCGGCTATTGCAACCGTACCGCCTATACGTTCAATCAGCATCGCATCATCTGTTCCTACGACGCCATCCCGTTCAGCAGCTTCATGTGCTTGCTTCAGCACATCAAGACGAAAAGCCTGTGGGGTTTGCACCGCCCACAAGCTTCTGCGATCCGGGGTAGACTGAATCAGCCCGGCATCATTTACAATTTTGACCGTATCTTTCACAGGCACAGCTAGTACTGCACTGCCATAGCGTTTGGCTTGGTCCCAGCAATGCTGGAGCGCTGTCTCGCTGACAAAAGGCCTTACACCATCATGCACCATGACCCATTCATAATCTGGGGGCAGCTGACACAAGCCTTTATAGACGGAATGTTGACGTTCCCGCCCCCCGGGTACAATCGCTTTTACCTTCGTCAATTGGGAATCCTCGATCCATTGCTGACAACGCGGAATATCCTGCTCGCCAACGACAAGGACGATGCCATCGGCCCCTGTCCAACGTTCAAATAATGTTAAGGTATGTAAGATAATGGGCTTTTGCTCCAATAATAAATACTGTTTGCTTTCTGCGGTTCCCATTCGGCTCCCGCGCCCTGCCGCAACCACTACCACGCCAAGCTTTTCCACCTTGTTTGTTCCCCTGCCTGTACATATATTTTAGACATAGAATCTATGTTCAGCGATTCATAGTCTATCATACCTGTTTTATTGTGCTTTTTCCAATAATTTAGGCTTCGCAAAAATCATTCGCCCGGCAGAGGTTTGAAGCACACTAGTGACTAAGACTTCCATTGTCTGCCCAATGAATTCTCGGCCCCCCTCAACCACAATCATCGTACCATCGTCTAAATACGCCACGCCTTGTCCATGCTCCTTACCATCCTTGATCACTTGAACGACAATTTCCTCACCCGGCAGCACTACCGGTTTCACTGCGTTGGCCAAATCGTTAATATTGAGCACAGCCACACCTTGCAGCTCACATACTTTATTCAAATTAAAATCGTTGGTAACAACCTTCCCTTGAAGCAGCTTTGCCAGCTTAACCAGCTTACTGTCCACTTCAGAAATGTCTTCAAAGTCACCCTCATAAATTAGCACCTGAACATCCAGTTCTTTCTGTATCTTGTTAAGGATATCAAGCCCTCTTCGTCCCCTGTTTCTCTTTAATAAATCTGAGGAGTCGGCAATATGCTGGAGTTCCTCCAATACAAACTCAGGGATCACTAATGTCCCTTCAATAAACCCTGTCTTGCAAATATCGGATATACGTCCGTCAATAATGACACTTGTATCTAAAATTTTATGCTCTCCTTTGGGACCCGTATCTTCTTGATCTTTCATGCCTCTTTGTAATGTAAGCAGATGCAACAGTTCTTCCTTTCGTCGATACCCCATCCTAAAGCCCAAATATCCGAGTATGAGTGTAAAGCTGATCGAGATAAGCAGACCTATACCATTGACCTCATTTAAAACAGGGAAAACCAATGCTGAAATAATCAAACCAAACATCATACCAAGCAGTCCTGCTAATAAATCCGAAAATGGTATTTTGGCTAAATACGATTCACCTCTATGGATTAAATGTAATCCGAATGTTGAAACCCACCATGATAAAAGAAAAAACGATGCCGCACCCAGCCCAATAAACCAATAGACCTGACCTGCCAGCGTACTCGTCCCCAGCACTGAAGATAAAACGGCATTAACAGCTCCAGATTCTCCACGGCTCAGCTGATAACCCATTATGCCCCCCAGTAAAGCTAATAAAATATGTACTGTTTTTCTAATCATGAATGTCACCTCCTGAAATTTTGTCATGTTACAATTATGAACCAAAATATAAAAAGCTAATCTCCTCAAACTAAAAAACTTCCAATGCGTGCCCATTCAAGTCGAATACAGTCCATAGAGGGCTAATTTTCTAACCATACTCGGATTAGGCAGCCTTGCAGTCTCTGGGATGGTAAGGCTATAATTGAATAAAAGCCTTTACAAATCAATCATTACGCGAGCATCGACATGAATTTAAAGAATGAGGTGAAGGA
>CAYUSG010000009.1:0-44868 GCA_964447355.1 uncultured Paenibacillaceae bacterium | reverse complement strand
CACACATTTGGCATCGCCTTTGGCTAAGCATTCTGTGCGGGCAACAGCTGTCTGAAGCAAAGATTCGAACAATTGTAATTCACAGTGACAAGCTTGATTATATTGGGCTGCTACGAGTGAAATAGGACAATTATATTCCTTGAAAATATAATTTCCTTCCTCATCCTTGTCCCATTCAACCATATAACCGTTATGATTCTGAATCGCTGCGAGCTTCTCAACCTTCTGCTCTAAATCTTTGCCTTCCATTTTACCCTCATATTTGAGAACCAGCTTATCTTTGCGTCCTTCAAATAAACGACCGACCTGTTCATCCCCCAAACCCGCTGCCAACTCATCCAACAAGTCTAAGGTCAGCGCTTGATAGTTTTTGGGAAACCACTCATCAGCCTCAGGTGTTAAAGAATAGACATGGCTAGGTCGTCCCATCGGTTGGCGCACTAGATCAGATTGTATGAATCCATCACGTTCGAGCGTATTCAAATGTCGGCGAACGGCCATCTCTGTAATCCCGAGCTGCTTGGACATCACGCTTACGCTTAATGCACCTTGGGTTTTCATCATATTTATCAGCACTTTACGTGTCGACGCATCCTGCTCTTTACCGATCATTTTGACACCCCCGATGCTAGTAAACTTATCGTCATTTTACCCTATTCGATGGGATAAGTAAATTATGAAACAATTATGTTTCAAAATTCAAATTGATACTAGATTTGAATTTTGAATCGTATGTTGCAAAAATATGGCCTATTCAATCCCTTCCTGATCTAAATAGGCATAAATCGCCGATGAAAATGCATCCAGCAGCTTGCTAATCGTGTCCAAATGCGGCTTGATCTCAGCTTCGTTAAGAGCAAAATAATCCTGCACTAACGGCCTGCGCAATTTCACCAACTCTAATAACGGTTTCGTTAATGCCTCTGGAAACACCTGTTCACCCGCAAGAATTTCTACGATGTCCTCATAGCTGCTGGCATCCCTCATGATGAAACCGTCAATGATATAGCTTCCCACATCTGTAATCGTCTCGATCGCGATATGGAGGATGCGTTCAAGCGCAAGCTGGTCTACATGATCTAATCTCTCTTTTTCCTGCAGCTGCTTTACTGTGTCTCGAATATGCGGTATATACCTGAGCCTCTGTTCAATTTGATCTTTATTGACGTAATACATCGCAATACCTCACTATTTTCGGTTATTTTTGCGTTTGCCTTTGCGCTTAAGCCATCCAATGGTCACGATGAAGGTTAACACTATAACGAATAAAATGACAACTGCTTCAGACATGGTTTCGTCCATGATTTCACCTGCTAACGTTTGTTTTTGCTCTTGTGTAAGCCCAATGATTCGTCGGTCCGTGTCCTGAACCTATGCCCAGCTCGTCGCGAATGGCGAGTGTAATGAATTCCTTAGCAATACTTACGGCCTGAGTAAGACTGTCACCCTTGGCAAGCTGAGCCGTAATAGCTGCAGAGAAGGTACAGCCTGTACCGTGCGTATGCCTTGTATTAAATCGCTGTCCATCAAACAGTGTGAACGCATGTCCGTCGAATAATACGTCCACGGGTTCCCCCGTTAAATGACCGCCTTTTACGATGGCTGCTTGCGCTCCATACATCTCAACAATATGCTGCGCTGCTGCTTTCATCTGATCCAACGTCGTAATCGTACGATCCGTTAGAACTTCAGCTTCTGGTATGTTTGGTGTGACTAATGCTGCAAACGGCAGCAGTTCTTGTCGTATGGCTTGTTTTGCTGAATCTGCTAACAGTTGAGCCCCGCCCTTAGCGACCATGACCGGATCAACTACCAAATGCTTAAGCTGATGCTGCTTCATCTTAGCCGCCACACATTCAATGACTTCGGGTTGTGATAGCATCCCCGTCTTTAAGGCATCCACGCCTATGTCCTCCACAACCGCATCAATTTGCTTGGCGATACCTTCAACGGGAATATCATATATGCCATGAACACCGAGCGTATTCTGGGCTGTAATCGCTGTCACTGCACTCATTCCATATACATCAAGCATGGTAAAGGTTTTAAGGTCCGCTTGAATGCCTGCACCGCCGCCGCTGTCAGAGCCAGCGATCGTTAGGGCTTTAAACACTGAATTCATCCGTTTCCCCCCTGTTTATCACTAAATTTAAGTGTATCCCTCCCTCCATTAAGCGTCAAGCGCCACATGGGGCTTTAGAAGCTATGATTTGGACTTTGACGACTCAGTATGGGCTTGTTATCATAAATGTAGCTTAGCTTGTGCGGAAACAGCATGAACTTAGGAGGATTACATGTGAGACATCAGCCACAGCTTCAGTTGGTGACAACAGGCAAGCAGACCTTGTCTGAGCTTGAGCATACGATTAAACAACTAAACGCGAAGCAAATTGATATACTGCAAATTAGAGAAAAGCATCTGACGGCAAAAGACATCATCACCTGGGTGCAAAGCTTAAAAGCATTGCTTCCTTATACGAAGATAATTGTGAATGATCGCTTGGACGCAGCAATAGCGGCAGGTGCCGATGGGGTGCAGCTGGCTTATCACAGCTTATCGCCACTAGAAGCTAGACAACTGTTAGATAGAAGCTGCCTTCAAGACGAGCGGTCTATGACTATTGGCTGTTCAGTGCATAGCATTGAGGAGGCTCAACAGGCTGAATGCCAAGGGGCTGATTATGTCATTTTTGGGCACGTTTATGGCACAGCATCTAAACCTGGACTTGAACCAAGAGGGATTGATGCCTTGAAAGCCGTAGTGACAGCAACCCGGCTGCCTGTATTCGCCATTGGAGGCATACAACCAGAACATATCGGTGCTGTTCTGGATGCGGGCAGCAGCGGCATAGCGCTCCTATCCGGCGTGTTACTTCATCCACACCCTGCAGATGCATTACAAGCTTACACCCATACTATGGATAGGTATTCTTTAGGAGGAACTCATTCATGACACACCAACCTACAGCCCTGATTATCGGCGGCGGTATGATCGGCTGTTCCATCGCGTACGAACTCGCTAAATCCGGCTTCAATTGCACGATTCTAGAGAAAGGAAGCTTACTGTCAGAAGCTTCTACAGCGGCCGCTGGCATGCTGGGTGCCCATGTCGAGACACATCATCCCGGGCCCTTCTTTGAGCTGTGTCGGGCCAGTCAGGATCTTTTCCCGGATTGGACAACGGCATTAAGTATGGACAGTGGCATCTCACCCCAGTACAGAGATCAAGGCATCCTGCGTGTCGCCTTTGACGAAAAAGATCGCAGTGAATTGTTATCTCGCCTCCAGTGGATGAATTGTGAGGCTGAATGGATCAACGCTGAGGCGATCGCTGCATTAGAGCCTGCCCTCTCCAAGCAACAAATCGGCGGTCTTCACTTTGCCAACGATCATCAGGTTCACGTCAGACATTTGGGACAAGCGCTTAGGGCCTCGCTCTACCATATCGGTGTATCCATTAAAGAATGGACACCCGTTACCAGCATTATCGAACGCCAAGGCCAAGCCGTGGGTGTGCATACACCTGAAGGCGACTTATTCGCGGATCATGTAATACTTACGGCCGGCGCATGGAGTAATGCTTTATTGAAACCCTTTGACATCGACCTTGCTATCACTCCAGTGAAGGGTCAATGTATGTCGCTTCGACTGGCTAAGCCATTATTTCAATCTACTTTATTCACGAAAGGCTGTTATATCGTTCCTAAGCTCGATGGCACGGTCATTATTGGGGCTACACAAGAATCGGTCGGATATGATAAGCGGGTAACCGCTGCCGCCATTGCTGAGTTAACCGAGCGCGCCATCCGATTTGTACCCGAACTCGCACAAGCTGAATTCGTTGATTCCTGGACAGGACTAAGACCCGGTACTCCAGACGATTTACCTTACATCGGAACATGTGAGCAGCTAGCTGGCTTGATCATTGCAACGGGGCATTTCAGAAATGGTATCCTCCTATCTCCTATCACGGGACACCTTGTAAAACAATTGATTACAAATGAATCCTTAACGCTTGATATTACCGCTTTCTCACCTAGTAGAACAGTCACAACCTTATGTTAGCCCATATGCAAAAAGCTGGTACGTTCCGACACTTGGGTCGCAGAACGTACCAGCTTTTCTTATGTTTTCAATTGAGCTATTAACGCCCAGCGGCGCTCTGCTTTCCGTTTATACTTCGGCAGACTTTTATAAATATCTACCGCCTCACGATAAGCAGCCTTTGCCTCACTAGTCTGACCCATACGTTGATAAATTTGAGCTAACCTGACATAGGCTTCACAGGAAGAGGAGTGAATGTCCTGAAATGCATTTAGATATCTCAAAGCTTTATTAGGATCTGTGGCGGCGTATGCTTCACCTAACCATAGATAGGGGTCCCCGTATTTGACTTTTGGATTAATCTCCAACGCTTGCAAAATGAGCGCCTCCCCCTGCTCCAAGTCTCCCATCTTGACGCAGCATAAGCCCAGCTCCGATAGAACATCAGCTGAATCCTCCATCACAGGTTTAACCTCATTCAGATATTGCCGCGCCTCAGCATACTTCTTCTTGTCTATATAAATTCTCGCGGCTTCCAGTTTGGCAGAGGTGTAGTGCGGCTGCAGACGCAGCTCTTGCTTTAATTTAGACAATTTCCGATTGCGCTGAAAAGGCTTCGTCAAACTTGGAGTTAAACCAATAAACCTGCGATCAATCACATAGAAAATCAACAATAATAGCAGAATGGCTACAAATGGATTGCCCGTAATCCAGACAAGTAATCCGAACAAAATGAATTTGCTCAAGGTTCATCACCTCCGTTCTTCCTAATCTCATTATACTTAAGTTTATTTTCCCATCACAACCAGATTACTTGTTCAATTATCGCCTGATGGTTCCGCAACCTGCTTCACGGGTTTAGGCCAGAAAAAGATAATAACGGCCGTCAATACAGCCAGAATCAACACTCCAATGTACACCGATTGCAGTGAGATACTTAATCCCGCTTGAATAACCTCAATGACATGCGGCGGCAATGCACTAAGGCGCTCCTCTGACAGCAGTTCATTAGCCATCTCTAAATTCACATCGATGTCAAGCTCAGTCCCATGCTGCTCCAAATACTGAACCAGCTTCGTGTTCAAAATGCCGCCGAGCAATGATGAGCCGATAGTCATCCCTAAAATTCGCATAAACATATTCGAAGCAGTCGCCACACCTCTAACCTTCCATTCTACACTGCTCTGAATCGATACGATGAAGGAGGTAGTGGATAATCCCAATCCTACACCGATTAAGAACGACCCAGCACCCGCCATGAACGGACCATATTCAGGTCTAAGCAAGACGAATACCAAGGCGCCTAGCAGCAAGAAACCACCGCCCAGCACGACCATAATTCGATAGCCGAATCTGACCATCAACCGACCCGAAATCGTTGCCGCTAAAGGCCAGCCAATAGACATCATCGCAAGTACAAACCCGGCTACCGTAGGTGAATACCCCATCAATACCTGCACATAGGTTGGCAAAAAGGTAGAAACACCCATCAAGATAGCCCCTGTCGTTAAGGAAGCCAAATTGCTCACCAGAATGATGCGGTGCTTCCAAATATAAAGCGGCATCATCGGTTCAGCAGCTCTGTTTTCTTGAATGATAAAGAATATGCTTGCGAGAATCACAACCAGCCCAAGCACCCATATGGTTACGGATGTCCATGGCCATATAGCTCCTCCCATAACAAAGATCACCATCAAGCTGCTGATCATCACAAACAATAAGGAAGATCCCAGCACATCAATATCACGTTTGCGCTTTTCTACATCTTCTTTTAGGAACAGGATTAATCCTATAGCTGATAAAATACCGATCGGTATGTTAATCCAGAACACCCAAGCCCAATGTACATATTCAACGAAAATTCCGCCCAAGGCGGGGCCAATAATTGAGGAAATCCCCCAGACACTGGCTAAATAGCCTTGAATCTTAGAGCGTTCCTCCAAGGTATATATATCGCCGACGATCGTGGTGGCAATCGGTTGGATCGCACCCGCACCTAAGCCCTGAATAAATCGAAACACAATGAGCCAGAACATCGAATGTGCCAAACCGCACAGCACCGAGCCCACTAAAAATACAGCCACACCAAAGAGAAACACAGGCTTTCTCCCGAATAAGTCAGCTAACTTCCCATATATAGGAACCGTCACCGCTTGCATTAGCAAATAAACAGAGAATACCCAGCTTAATAATGAGAAGCCTCCCAAATCCCCAACGATACTCGGCATCGCTGTAGCGACGATGGTCGCTTCAATCGCTGCCATGAACATGGCAAGCATCACCGCCGCTAATACTAACGGCCGTTTTGTTTTGGATGCATCATATCCCATACTTTGACTTGCTGTCATACGTCTACCCCCTTGTCCTGATTGCTACATGAAAAGAACTGCCCTTCGGCAGTTCTGCAGGTTATATTTCATAATCTACACATATCGTGTTTTCTTTAACCTGATTTACATATTCAATTACTTCTTTATGAATCGGATGCACTTGATAAGCTTGCATGTCATCTAAGGAATTAAACTTCGTGACAAGGGCTAAGTCATAGGATCGCTCTGACCTCAATATATCTGCACCAACCTCAATAGACAGCAGCTGGGGAATTTTCCCTTCCATATTAAGAAGCTTGTGGGATAACGTTTCAATTACTTCGGCGGTTGGGTCTTTTAATTTAAATAATACAATATGTGTCAGCACAGAATGGTCATCTCCTTAATTTAATTACAGTCGTAAAACCTGATTCAACGTTACCATAAAACGTTAGACCCGTCTACTTTCCAACTTAGCCTATGAATCATGATTTAGCTGAAACTTTTAGAGCTCCGCACCTTTCAAAACCACTCCATTTATGGTACATTGAGTAATGGATTTTATATCTAGCTTAATTGCAGTCTGCAATCCGATAAATTTAAATTAAGGTGAAGTCATGAAACTAAAGACCAACTACGCATTGTTATTCGAACAATTTAAATCTGCTGCTGATGAATTTCAGCGACAAGCAGTGGCGAAGGAACTGCTGAATGGCGGCTATTCCGCTTTCAGTGCTTTTTTGCATCAATTCAAAGAAGAATTGAAGAAATTCACAGACGAGGACGTAGCAACGATCGAGGATATGCTGGCGAAAGCTCAACAAACTATTCCAGAACCTAGTCAAATCAGCCCCGCTTGGACACACGTCTGGGATGAATTAAAGCAAACCATTGAGCTCAAGAAAAAAGTTTTTCAACATGTGCCTAAAGATCAGAGAGACGGGGAGTGGCTGGTCCTGCTTGACAACCCCTACACGAACGACAGCCATGTATGTTATCCGGGCTTGTCCTTTATCGAGGCAGCTTACTTATACGGCTATTTCCGCCGTGGCCTTAAGAACAACGAATACATACGCCTTCATAAAGTTGAAAAGGTCTTAATGAACTATGGATCAGATCCTCTCTAGGGTCTGGTCTTTTCTTTGCTAGAACGATGTCCATGATCTAGCTGTACAAAGGCTAGTGACGACCCCGCCCACCGTAATCGTACAGAGCGACAGCCATAACGTCTCCTTAGACACCAGCATTCCACCAAGAGCAACCACTACAAGGTCAATTGCAAGTACGATAATCCCCACATTACACCTTAAAGCGCTGGCAATAAACTGTGAAGCAAGATCTGTTCCCCCTGTGCTAACATCAAATCGGAGCATCATACCGATCCCAAGGCCGATACATATCCCGCCCCAAATAGCACTTACCCATGGAGACAGTTCAACATAATAAAGAAAGTAAAAATGATAAGGGTATAACACATCAATGAAAAAGGAGGAGATGAATAGGCCATGCAGTCCATTATAAAAATAACGGCGCTGATAATACCACGCGAATCCAAAAATCGGCAAGCTAAACACGATCATGGATAAACCTGTCGGCCATCCCAGCACATACTTCGTAATTAAAGCCAGGCCAATCATTCCCCCATCGAGGACCTTAAACGGAATAAGAAAGAAATTTACGCCCACAGCGATAAATAAACTGCCGATAATGATGGCCCCTGCCTTCAACACCCAGTGCACCATAACGGCACCAGCCTCCTTCATGAAACATGCTGGTTATATATATTATTCAAGACCTCAGAACATGTCTTCTTAGTTGGGATTGATTCATAGACATGAAAAAGCCCCGAATGCTAATGTTCACATTCAGAGCTTTATTGGAACCTTTATTTGCGGAAGTTTTGAAGCTGTTCGTTCAGCCCTTTCGTCTGGGCATATACTTGCTGATACACTTGGAAAACCTTTCGGTAGGTTTCTGCTGCTTCAGGCTGAGGTTCATAGACTTTCGCATGTTTCACGAAAACATCAGCACATGCCTTTAAGGAATCGAACCAACCGCATCCCACAGCCGCCAGCATGGCCGCCCCCATACCGGGACCTTGCTCGGTCTCAAGCTTAACCATACGCGCGTTAAAGATGTCCGCTTGCATTTGCAGCCACGTTTCGTTCTTCGCACCACCGCCGATGGATAAAATGTGATCAATCGTCTTGCCTTTACTGCGGAAAATTTCCAATGTTTCATGCAGGGAGAACGTAATGCCTTCCAATACCGCACGGGCAAAATGGTCTCTAGTATGCGATGCATCCACGCCAATAAAGCTGCCGCGAATGACAGCATCTGCATGCGGCGTGCGCTCACCTACGATATAAGGTGTAAACAATAAACCTTCAGATCCTGCCGGAATGCGGTCGATATGCTCTAATACCTCCGAAATCGGCTCGTTTGGAGCAAATTGATCCTTAAACCAGCTTAAGCTGTAGCCTGCGGCCAGCGTAACCCCCATGGAGTAGAAAGCATCCGGTTCACCATGGTTGAAATAATGCACCTGTCCTTGATAATCTACATTCTCGTCATGCTCGTAAGACAATAGAACACCCGACGTACCTATACTGCACATCGCGTCTCCAGGGGAGAGTATCCCTGAACCAATCGCCCCGCATGCGTTATCCGCTCCACCTGCAAACACCTTCGTCTCTTGCTTAAGACCCGTCTGTGCTGCAATATCAGGCAACAATGTCCCTACCAAAGCATGCGATTCAACTAAAGGCGGGCAGAAACCAGCCGGCAGGGCGAATGCGGCTAACACATCCTGGCTCCACACTTTGTTAGCTACATCTAACATTAATGTCCCTGCTGCGTCCGAATATTCCATATGTATTTGACCTGTTAGACGATAACGTAAGTAATCCTTTGGCAGTAGGAACAACGTTGCTTGCTCGAACAGCTCGGGTTCGTGTTTTTTCACCCATAATACCTTCGGCAGCGTAAAACCCTCAAGTGCAGGATTTCTTGTAACGCTTAATAGTTTATCACCTAGTACATGCTCAATCTCTTTGCATTCCGTAGTTGTTCGGGTATCATTCCACAATATAGCGTTCCTTAAGACTTGATGCTGTGCATTTAGTAACACCAAGCCGTGCATTTGCCCTGAGAAGCTTATGCCTTCAATAGCGTCCGCCTGAACATTATGGGATGTGATCAGCTCTTGTAAAGCAGCAATCGTCTGCGTGACCCATTCCTCAGGATTCTGCTCATTGTAGCCGGCTTTGGCTTGAATCAGCGGATAATGCTTCGTGCTTTCTCCCGCAACTTGGCCCTTTTGGTCAACCAAAAGCACTTTCACAGAACTCGTACCTAGATCAACACCAATAACATATTTCATCATATATATCCCCTTTCAAATAAGAAAAGCTTGAGCTCCGCTCAAAAATTATACTTCCTGATGTATAGAAAGAGGGCCCTATAGTTTAGCAGCCCTCTTGGTGTGTGTAAATGCATTCATTTAGTTTCGTTTAGAAAATATATTCGTTTAACATCGCTCTGATCGACTCTAATCGTGCCGATTTGTTCTTAATTTGGTCATTCTCAAGTGCATAGGCTTCCAACGTTTTGAAGTTTGCTTTACCCGCAACGATATCAGCACCGATGCCTTGTGTATAGCTTGCATAGCGATCTTCAATAATGCTGTCTAGTGCCTTGTCCTCAATTAAACGAGCCGCAGCTTTCAGACCTCTAGCAAACGTATCCATACCTGCGATATGACCGAGTAGAAGATCCTCTGGTTCAAATGAGGTCCGACGCAGCTTCGCATCGAAGTTCACGCCGCCGCTGCCAAGCCCGCCGTTCTTCAAAATCTCGTACATCGCTAATGTAGTCGAATAAAGATCTGTTGGGAACTCATCTGTATCCCAGCCTAACAGCAAATCACCTTGGTTCGCATCAATCGAACCCAGCATGCCGTTTATACGGGACACTCTTAATTCATGTTCGAATGTATGTCCAGCTAATGTGGCATGGTTGGCTTCAATATTCAGTTTGAAGTGCGCATCCAAACCATATGTCTTCAAGAAAGCTATCGATGTAGTCGCGTCAAAATCATATTGATGCGTTGTCGGTTCTTTCGGTTTCGGTTCAATGAGGAATTGTCCGTTATAACCTATCTCTTTGGCATAATCAACCGCCATTTGGAAGAACCTAGCTAAGTTATCGAGCTCAAGCTTCATATCCGTGTATAACAGGGATTCGTATCCTTCTCGTCCGCCCCAGAATACATAATTCTCAGCGCCAAGTTCCTTGGCAACATCTAATCCCTTTTTCACTTTTGCCGCAGCATGAGCGAATACATCGGCATTATTAGACGTAGCCGCACCAAAAGCCCAACGCGGGTGGGAGAACATATTCGCCGTGTTCCAAAGCAGCTTCACACCCGTTTGCTGCATTTGCTGCTTCAACAGCTCAACGATCGTGTCGATGTTCTTTAACGTCTCACGAAGTGATTCGGATTCCGGAGCTACATCATAATCATGAAAGCAATAGTAAGGCAGCTGAAGCTTCTCGAACAGCTCAAACGCTATAGGTACACGATCTTTAGCTAAATCCATACCGGATCGATGATCCCAAGGCCGAATCGCTGTGCCTGCGCCGAATGGATCAGAACCCATTCCCGTCATCGTATGCCAATACGCACCTGAGAATCTTAAATGCTCTTTCATCGTTTTGCCCAGCACCACTTCGTCTGGATTATAGTGTTTAAAAGCAAATGGATGTTTAGATTGTTTTCCTTCAAATTGAATCTGTTGAATGTGATCAAAATATCCCATCTCTGTATGCCCTCCCATTCATGTGTACCCCATTAGGTTTTCCAACTTACACTCATCATATCATCAAAAACTTAGTTTGTCGATACAACAAACTATGTAATGACAAACATCCTTTATTACTATAAAATAATCATATTCAATGCAAGCGAGGTGCCCATCTTAACATGAAGAAAACAACTGGAGATCAATATCTCGTTAAAAAAATTAATAAATCTATCGTGCTTGATACGATTCAACGAAAATCGCCGATTTCAAGAGCCTCTATTTCCGAGCTCACAGGCTTGAATAAAGCGACAGTATCCATTATGGTACAGGAACTCATTGATGAGCATTTTGTAACCGAATCCGGACCTGGTGTATCCAGCGGAGGCAGGAAGCCTGTAATTCTGTTATTTAATGAAAAAGCTGGTTACTCAATCGGCATCGACCTGGGGGTTAATTACATATTAGGCGTCTTAACAGACCTGCAAGGCTCCATCGTCCAAGAATGTCATCTCACGCTTAACACATCAAAGCTTGAATCTGTCATCTCCATGCTTCACGAGGTTATCCAAACGCTTACAAATGCTTGTCCTCCCAGCAAATACGGGATCATCGGCATTGGCATCGGAGTGCCTGGGATTGTCAATCGTGAGGGCTTGATCCTCTCTGCACCAAACTTGAAATGGAACAACGTGCCTTTAAAAACTATGATTGAGTCTGCTTACGATTACCCCGTCGCGGTTGACAATGAGGCCAATTGCGGCGCTTTGGGTGAGAAGGAGTTTGGCGCCGGCAAGCAATCTAAGGATTTGTTATATATCAGTGTAGGAATCGGGATTGGTTCTGGACTGATCGTCCAGAATGAACTGTTCAGGGGACGAAGCGGCTATGCTGGTGAAGTGGGCCATGTCTCCATTGAAATGGATGGGCCGACTTGCAGCTGCGGCAATAGGGGATGCTGGGAGTTGTATGCATCGGAGCAAGCTTTGCTGCGGGATCTCGGTTTAAGTTTGGAGGCAGCGCAAGAAGACGTACAGCTGCGGCACATCCTTGAAAGAGCCAGCAAGCAAGATATTGCAGTGCTTGAAGCGTTGAACCGTGCAGGATTCTATCTAGGTGTTGGCATTAGCAATTTAATTAACTTGTTCAGTCCTGAAACCATCATCATCGGAAATCGAATGTCTGAATTTCGTCAATGGCTGCATCCCGTTGTGATGGAGACGATTTCGAATAGAAGTTTGCCTTTCGCCAAACAGGAAGTCACGGTTGAATTCGCAGAGCGCGGTGTGTATTCAGCAGCCCTTGGGGCAACCTCTCTAGCCATTGCTCACTTCTTCTCCAAGATGAGAGCATCGGTTGATTAACCTAAGTTAACCTCAAAAAGAGCGTAAAAGTGTCCCCGCACCTTTACGCTCCTATCTATACTAACGAATGTCCGCAGTCACTGCAGTATCTAGCGCCTTCCTCGACATCCTTCTCACAGGAAGGGCAATTCACATGCCTTGCTAATGTATCGGGAATAACCAGCTGCTCACTGCCGTCAAATTGATGTCCGCAGTTAGGACAGAACTTCGTGTCTAATGTGACCACTTTACCACAGGCACAGCTTTTCTCATTACTAATATCTTTAATTCTGGCCTGCATTTCAGCAATGTCCTCCAGCAGCCTGATCACATCCTCGCTGTAAGCCTGCAGCTCGGGTTCGAGTCCCTCAGTGCTGCCTTGCATGTGGGCTTGAAAATAAGCCTCACCCATAAGCTTATACTTGGTTTCTATGTCTCTGCGCTTCGCGCTGATTTGCAGCTTAAGCCGGTTGACCTCCACGGTGATTTTAGCCTTCTGTCCCGCTTCAGATACACCTTTTTTAATTTTATCAAAAAAACTCATCGCTTCACCATTCTCCTCTCAACAACCGAATCCATTACATATGTCATGCAAAATCCTTATGTATTTAAACGTGTATCCACGTTATAAGTTTCACACTTTTTCTGCTCGGATAACACAAAACTGCCCTGAACAATGTCTTGGTGTAAGCACACTGTTGAGGACAGCTGTTGTATCGCACAGTTATTTTTCTGTTTTATATTTTAATTCCTTCCAGACTAGCTCCTTTAACGAAAAGTCGCTCAATCCGTTTCTCTACGTCGGGATCAGGTACCAACGCAGGTGCATGGTGTGGTTTGATCCGGGCATCAATGATCACTTGATCACAAGCCCAATGCTTATGATCATATCGGCTGTTTACACCATATATATCATGTGAAGGATTGCTGCGCGTAAACGTCGCCCACAAGAAATTATTCAAGCTGCCAGCGACAAATGAACTATCATCGCAAAGCACTACAAGCGGACAATCGGGTAGTCCCCCTCTATCTTCTATGGCACTTGTCAACTCAGCTAATTCTTCTTCCGCATTTGCGTAGCTGGTGAAGGCTGGACCTTGGATCGCAACTACACCAGGCATAACCCATTGAGGGTATGTATAATCCATTAAGCCCTTAAGACATGAAGGCACCTCTTTGCAAAGTTCACGTTTCTTATCGCCATATGCTGCAAAAACGACTTTACTGCCTGTATTCAGGCCAGTACCTGAATAATCTAATGTATCGATTGTGGTATTCGTATAAAAGTGTATATCTCGTGCAAAATCCATCCGTTCCAGCATATAGGCTAGAAATTCAACTGCGTTGTGGATATCAATCGGCTGTTGATCCTCTGCTGTAATAAACAAATATTTTGCTAAGCTTAATTGACCTGTTCCTAGTATTCGGTTGGCCAAAGTTAACAGTTCAGCCGGCTGCTTCACTAGCTGGTATGGTGTATAACGTTCACTGCCAACAGCAAACAGCAAAGGATGGACACCTGCAGCATCAACTGCATGGACTTCCTTCACCCCCGGAATATCTTGCCTGATAGCATCGCCTGTGATTTCATGGATTAATGCGCCAAATGAGGTATCCTCTTGGGGGGGACGGCCCACAACAGTGAAAGGCCATATGGCATTATGTTTGGCATATACTTTATGCACCCGCAGCATTGGAAAAGCATGCGTTAGGCTGTAATAGCCTAGATGATCGCCAAACGGCCCCTCGGGCTTCACTTCATCGGGATACACTTCACCTGTAATGACCACATCGGCATCGTGGCTAATACAATACCCATCGATATAGCTGTACCTAAATCGACGTCCTGCAAGTAAACCCGCGAACGTCATTTCACTTAACCCTTCAGGTAAAGGCATAACTGCCGCCAATGTATGAGCAGGAGGACCTCCAATGAATATACTAACCTTCAAAGGTTGGCCTAACTGCTTAGCTTTCATCTGATGAATACCAATCCCGCGGTGAATCTGATAATGCAAGCCGATTTCCTTGTTAAGCTCATAAGCATTGCCTGAAAGCTGAACCCTGTACATGCCTAGATTGGAATTCATAATCCCTGGGCGGTCAGGATCTTCAGAATACACCTGCGGAAGTGTAACGAATGCCCCGCCATCCTTGGGCCAATGGTGAATCATAGGAAGCTCAGAAATTTGAATCTCTTCAGCAGCATACCTAGCGCTAGATTGCTTCAGCGGCAAGGCTTTCGAGGCAGCTACACCCGCCCCCAGATGCTTAAAGGGCTGCTTCAACGCCTGCATTGGATCGTTTCGCAGTTGAATGACCCGTTGCACAGCCTCCAAGGTATCTCGAAACATAAATTTACTTCGCTCAACCGTACCGAAAAG
Source organism: uncultured Paenibacillaceae bacterium (assembly GCA_964447355.1). Lineage (GTDB taxonomy): Bacteria > Bacillota > Bacilli > Paenibacillales > CAYUSG01 > CAYUSG01. The sequence goes on along the minus strand of CAYUSG010000009.1, from coordinate 29,986 downwards.
GTTCGACACAGCCTTGTATTTGCTTCCTTTCACCCGCTCAAACAAGATCGCTGGTCCACCAGCTTCATATACCTTTAAATGAATGGCAGCCATTTCAAGGTACGGATCAACTTCTTCTTTAACCCGTATTAAATGGCCATGTTTCTCCAAGTCTGTGATACACGCTTCAAGATTTTTATACATTTAGCGTAACTCCGATTTCATAGAATAGTATAGTGCTGCAATGTTACCATATGAATCTTATTTTATCCTATGTTAAATTAAAAAGGAATTTCATCAAATGTCAATGATCAGTCATGCCTGACCTTCGAAGACTTGAAAAGAAGCTGTTCCAAGTCACTGCTCGGTACAGGCGGACTGAAATAGTAGCCTTGGGCCTCATCCACTTCATATTGACAAAGCAATTGCAGCTGATCCAAAGTCTCTACTCCTTCAGCTATCACTTTCGCATTCATATTCTTACCTAAGGCGACGATGGTTTTAACTAAACTTTGGTCCTTAACTTCAGTAGTAATATCCGTAATAAAAGAACGGTCCACTTTGATCCTGTCAATCGGAAATGCTTTCAAGTATGACAAGGAGCTAAACCCCGTTCCGAAATCGTCAATCGATACCAATATCCCCCTATCCTTCAGGTGTTGAATAATGGGATGTGATCTGTCTATATCTATCATGAAACTTTCCGTAATTTCGATTTCTAAACACTCCGGGTCCATGTCGCTATCCGCTAATGCTTGGTCAATATATTCAACAAAAGATGGTTCATAGAGCTGCCTGACCGATACATTAACTGCTAATTTCAATGTTTTGTTGTACTTCCTTCTCCATTCTTGCCACTGCCGGCAAGCACGCCTCAGCACCCATCTACCGATATCATGGATCAACCCAACCTTTTCGGCAAAATCAATAAATTTGGCAGGATAGAGCAGCCCTTGCTGCGGATGATTCCATCGCAAGAGTGCCTCGACTCCTGTGATCTCATGGGATTGAGCGGCTATTTGAGGTTGATAATACAGCTCAAATTCATGCTGCTCCAACGCTTTCCTTAAGCCGTTAAATAACAAAGAATGATCCGCCGATTGATATTCATATTCCTTCAAAAAGCGTTGATACATATTTTTGCCTTGTCTCTTGGCTTGGTACAAGGCTGCATCAGCATGCTTTATTAGTGTATCGACATTATCACCGTCGCTTGGAAAGTATGAAATCCCAATACTTGTTGATATATATAATTCTTCTTCTTCAATGATAAAGGGTTCAGCTAACAGACGAATAATTGAGCTGGCCAGCTGTTCGGTTGATTCCACTGTTGTGGACAGCAAGTAGATGGAGAACTCGTCTCCGCCTTGCCGAGACACCAGCCCTGAAGAACCTGCGCAGCTGCTTAATTTCTGTGCAACTTGCTTCAAAAGCTTGTCTCCAATCGCATGGCCCAAAGCATCATTAACAATTTTAAATTCGTCTAAATCTAAGCACAATACGGATAACACACCTCTTTGTTGCTCGCTTAATTGTATAGCTGATGATAGCAGATCACAAAATTGCTTGCGATTTGGTAAACCCGTTAAATCGTCATAGTAAGCCATACGGATAATTTGCTGATCAGACTTTTGTCGTTCCAGAAACAAACTGGCCAAATATGCCGCCTTATCTACAACAGTTATCTCTTCTGACTTAGGTGTTCTTATCTGATCGTAATAAACCGCAAACGTCCCCAGCACGTTACCTTTACGATCTGCAATCGGCGTAGACCAACAAGACTTCAATCCGTGCTCTAAAGCCACTTCTTTATAGTTTGACCATAATGGGTCATTTTCGATATCTGAAACAATAACACGTTTGTTATGATAGGCCGCCGTTCCGCAAGAACCTGCCTGAGGACCTATCTCAATACTATACAGTGATTTAATGTATGAATCCGGCAGTTTATCAGCCGCACCATGATAAAGGGTTTGACCTTCTAAGAGCAGGATAGAGCATCTCCCAATGCCGATTTGATTTTCCACAAAAGTGACAATTTGAGTTAAGATTTCATGATCAGGAAATCCTTTGACAATAATTTCAAGAATATGATTCTGATAATCTAAGCTTTCTGCTAATCGCTGAGCTTCTCTATTTGCTTCGATCCATCTTTCAGCTCCATCCTTGAATACAAAGTTATCGGACATTGCTTTATGACTTTTCATGTTGCTCCTCCGCTTCATTCGTTGTTATTACCAGCCTGTACCACACAATTTCGTCCCCGATGTTTCGCTTGGTATAGTGCTTTATCCGCCTCGTGCAGCAGGGACGTCAGCTCCATTCCCTTGGTGTATTCTGCCACACCCACACTTATAGTTATATGAAAAGTTTTATGTTCTGTATGAAACTCATAATCGGATACTGCACTTCTCAGTGCTTCAGCGACCTTTAAACTTTCTTCCTTACTCATATCTGGGAGTAAAACTACGAACTCTTCACCCCCGAATCTAGCCAACACACTATCTTTAGGCACAGCTTTGATCAGCATATCAGCTAAACCTCTAAGCACCATATCTCCAACAAGATGTCCTAACTCATCATTTATCCGTTTAAAATAATCGATGTCAAATATCAACACAGATAAGGGTGCCCCATGACGCTGGGACCGCTTGAGGCACTGATTCGCCAGGTCTAGGAAGTGTCGGCGGTTGTATATCTTTGTCAACTCGTCGGTAACGGCCATCCGTTCTTTCTGCTGGTACAGCTTCGCATTCGAAATCGCTGCGGCAGCCTGAATCGAAAAGTTAAGTACCAATTCTTCCTCGTGTCTCTCGAATGGCCGATCCATTCGTTCAATGACTTTGATGCCCTCTTCCTGACCATAAATCATGAATGGCACCACTAGAACGAATGTTCTCCCATCTGACCTTCTAGTTAGCAGTGGTTCATTCATATGCTTAGCTTGAATATACCACTTGTTAATCTGATCTAACTCATATGGAGACAGTGTATCATTACTGGTTTGTTCGGATACTAAGGTACATTGCCCATTCGTGCAGATCCAAACGCTGACGCGATCATAAGTCACTAACGAATAGAACTCTTCTAAGGCAAGAGGTTTCAGTTTTTCTAACTCTAATGTAGCGTTTAATTTCATTTGTACTTTTCTCAGCTGCTCAGAAATCCGAGTTCTTTCCCTTTCAGCGATGTTCTCCAGCTGTAAGTGAGCTGCTCTTTCTTGAGTTTGCATCAGCTCTCTAATTTGAAACAGCATGTTATTTAAAGCCCTGCCAATCATGCCAAACTCGTCATTGGATCGAAGCTCCAGCCTTACGTCCAGATCACCGGCGCCTGCACGCTTCATAATATTAAGAATTTGAACTAGCGGTTTAGTGATCAAGTACCATAACAACGTTGTGAATAATAACAATGATATAACGATCGCAGCTACTAGAACGATCATATACTTAGCAGCTAATTCACTAAGGGGGCTCTTTATATCTTTGATATCATCCTCTACTACAACTACCCAGTTGGCTTTTGGAACTTTCGAATAGGCAATATATTTATCAACACCGTGATCGGTAATTTCTAATTCACCTTTGTCTATACTCATACTCGATGTTTCTTGTGCGATACTCAGAAGGCGTTCGTTATCAGTCTTGGTTTGAATTAAATGTTGATCCGTCGAATGTGCAACGATCATGCCATTTGAATCCAAAATGTACATCGTACCACGGGCATTCACCTTAATACCTTGTAAATGATTTGAAAAGAAAGACGTATATATGGAATTACCCACTACCCCAAGAATATGACCTGATTGATCTTTGATCGGGGCCGCGGTAACAATAATAGCCTTGCCGTTAGCCCTAGAGTTAATCGTACCGCTGACCGAAGTACGTCCCTGCATAGCCTCAATAAAATAAGGTCGGTCAGGAACTTTGATCGAACCGGTTTCCAATCGTTCTGCGCTGCTTGCAATAACCACACCGTCCGGATCCCCGAGCCAGAACTTCTCATGAAACATCGATCCTGAATAAGCATCTCTTAAAGCTTCTGTAGCTAATAAAAAATGCGAATTGTTGGGATCAAAAAACGAAACATCATTGTGCTGAGATCTTGCAATTAACGAATTTCGAAATTGTTGTTTAGAGGCCAAGATCTCAGTTTTACGAATCTCTGACTGAACCAACAAATGAATCGCTTCACCCGTACGAAATGCATTAGCTTTCATTAAATCCTTGCTTTTTTCTAACAAGAGTTGAGAGCTGTAAACATAGGTCAGGGCACCAGAAATGACTAGGGTGCAAGTTACAAGCACAACGATAAGAATAGGCAGTTTAATTCTCAATTCCATAGGCCCCGTCCTCACTCTCTTTTCTTTCGACTTTTTTCGACACTTTGGGTATATATTACTATATTTAATGTCGTTTGAAAATGATCTGAATCACTTTTCCAATCATAAAAACGAATAGATAATGATGGTAACAAACCAAAAGACCCAGTTTATTGTAAAAAGTCTTGATCCTAATGACAATGCATATATTTTGGGATAGGATTAATTGATAGGTGGTATCATCAATTATCCATACTGTTGAAGGGAATGATGAGGTTGTTTGGAAAAATTGCTGCTGATGCTCTTGGTTTAAGCGATGTCGGTAAAGTCATTAAACCGCAAGACTTTGACAAGGTGGATTCAGACGATTATGTCATGCATGAAGATGGAGAGAAAATCTACTTCATCATTAAATCCAGAAAAGATGAGTATTGCTTCACTAATTTGGGGTTGATTCATCTAGACGGCAGCAGCGCAGTAAGCAAGAAGCGCATGTTGAAGCGCTATACCTTTGCAAAGCATGAAATTTCCGGTGTTTACATGGAAACCGCTGGGACAGTAGATCTGGACGTTGAGATCAAATTCTCTCTGGGCGGTGAACCCTTCTCCATCGATGTTGATAAGCGACAGATCGAGGCGATTAAAGATCTGTATAAGGCGCTGCTCAAAATTTCAGACATTATCGCTTCCAATGATAACCTTTTTGAGTATGCCAAGCTCAGCATTAATATTGCCAAGGAGACCATGGGACGCACAAGCATCCAGAACGCTTCAGCCGTCGAGCAATTTAGCGCCATCAATGAGTCCGCGTATAACTGGTTGAGAACGAAGCATGAAGAACTCAAGATAAAAGACTTTGGATTTGTGTTCGAGCAATATATTAATCAGTAATAGTTTCTTCCAAATTAAAGGCTTCTGCGCTAGGACTACCCTAGCAAAAGAAGCCTTTTTATATTGCTGCTGAATGACTAAGACTAATAATGAAATGGGTCATATATCAATTAATCTCCATAATCGATATACATAATATATACCGCGCATTTGCTCAACAACCATTCGATCCAGATAGTTCAACGTTTCGTTCAAAATACGTTGTGCATGGTTCAAATCAGTTGGATTCATTTCAGCAATCATTTGCTTCAGTTCTACCACATCAGATGAGTAAATTGCAGTGCGTAAAGTACGCAGTAACATAATTTGATTTAACTGAGATTTACTATATCTTCTATATCCGTTTGAAGGATCACGTGAAGATGGGATCAGTCCAACCTTCTCCCAATAACGTAACGTTGACCTCGGCACCGCTATACGTTCCGACACCTCCCCAATCGTCATATCTCTTGCTTCATGTCCATACATCCTTATTTCTGACGAAGCCTTCAACCACTCCATATTACGTTCCGCATCACATTTAGCTTGATTCAAGCTTGCTTGTTCATTATTCATCAACCAAAGGGCAGAGTGCAGGTCTTTAGCTTGAGTGTGATACATCACCTTCGATGTAACATCCATCCCAAATCCCGGCGCCATAGCGGTAATACATTCAAAATAAGCTAAGTGAACAGGTGTATAAACCCTATGGCCTTTCGAAGTACGCTTTGTTGGAGGAACTAATCCCTGATCTTCATAATTTCTTAAAGTGCTTGTGCTCACATTTAGTTTCCTTGCAATCTCAATAGGTCTCATTCTGACTCTCCTTCAGAATCCTTGCTGATCTAAACCTTAAAGTAATATTGTAATTATATCGAAAAATACCCCTTATAATAATAGCCTAATTATCAATAAACTTAGAATTAGCTTTAATCTTGTATAATAACATTGTATATTAAATTAGGAGGGTAGCTTGATGTATGAACAAGAATTCAATCGACAGCTCGCTAACTTAATTCATAAAGGATACCCCAGAATATTGAACCTATCAGAAACGGAATTAAGGAAGCAGGTCGAACCGTTAAAGGAACAACTATCTCACATCACAGGGGACCCAACTACTCCAAACGAGGGATACGCCCCCTTTATCCTAGTAGTACAAGGTGATAAATTTGATGGCTATGAAACGATGCAGCTTGTAGAGCGAAATGGCAAATCCGGCTTCAGTGTTATGGATACTGAGGATCTTCGGAAGTTTAAACCCATTGACAGCATCGACATTCCTAATGGTACGATCTATCTTGCCGTAGACATCGATACAGGTAAGGACACCTTAAATGTTACGCCTAATGAAGCAATCAAAACGATTACAGCTCAGAACAGATCGCCCCTTACCATTGAAGAAGGCATCGCGCTTATCACCCATTTCCCCCAACTTGTTCGGAAAAACAATGGGTTTTCATTGCTTGCATCCCGCTGTGGTGATCGCAGAGTGTCCGCATTATGGATCAGCCAAGGAAAACCGAAACTCGGCTGGTGCTGGGCTGGTAACCCCCATACGTGGCTTGGCTCGGCATCTTGCAAGGAGCGAATCATTTAAAGGACTTAAACATGCAAAACAGCCAATCTTCATCGATTGGCTGTGTGTATGTTTGCGACTTGGTATGAAATTGATTCTAAAAAGAGAAATAAAATAAACTTCTTTTTAATTCTAGCAGCTCATCTTCGTAAAGATCTTCATCCAGTGGATTATTGTCCAGCATAAGTATTTGGAGTTTAGGTAAGTTCATTACTATACTGATATCACTTATTTGATTATTCGAAACATGCAGTTCCTCCAAATCCATCATCCCGCTTAATGGCTCGATGTCAGTAATTTGATTATCACTCAAGCCAAGCTGCACTAATCCCGTCATATCCTTCAATAAGCTAATATCTTGTATTTGGTTGCTGCCTAAATGAAGCCAACCCAGAGCTTTAAGTTCACTTAGTGGCTGCAGATCTGCAATTTGATTCCCTGATAAGTTCAGAGAAGTAAGTTGAGATAATTCTCTTAATGGCTTAAGGTCCGTAATTTGATTACCGCCTAAATCAAGAGAAGTTAATTGGTGAAGTTCACTATTATTTACAAAGTCCACATCACTAATACGGTTGTCCGATAAGACAACACGAGTTAAATTCGACAATCCCGATAAAGGTGATGCGTCGGATATTTGATTATCACTTAAGAAAACAGAAGTTAATTGGGTCAATTCATTTAATGGTTGAATATCTGTAATTTCATTTCCTCTTAAGTCTATTGAAGTTAATTGAGTAAGCTTACTTAAAGGTGTAATATCAGTAAGCTTATTGTTTACTATGGATAGACTTGTTAATTTTGTAAAGCCAGTTAATAAACGGGCGTCGCTAATTTCATTAAATTGAACATCGAAATGTTCTAAATGAGGTAATTGCGATAAAGGAGACGGGTCCTTGATGTTGTTATAGGATAGATTAACTTCTTTCAAAGAAGGCAAATTGGTAAACGAACTTATATCCTCAATTCGATTTACACTTAAATCCATATATTCTAATAAAGGAAGTTGCCCCAGTGGTCCGACGTTACTTACTTCTGTCCGGCTGAGCTTTAGAATATTCAAATTTTTCGCGTACTCTAAACCGTTTAAATCTTTTATGGGATTCACATAGGTTTCTAATTGAAGCGTCTTTAACTGCAATAAGTCTGATTGAGTAATCGGGGCATCCGTCCCCCATTTCCAATGCAGATCATTTGGTTGAGCTAGGGTGCCTTCTGGTCTATATAAAATCTCTCTAATTTCATTCTCCAGCACAGGATCAGTGAAGTGAATAACGACTTCCGATTCGTTGATTTTTGTTGCATTTACATGAATATAGAGTTCCTTATCAGCAGTTCTAACGGTTGTTATTCTATTGTCATCATCCCAACTTACCTCAGCGCCGAGCATTTCGCTAGCGAATCTGACAGGAACCATCGTTTTCGAATTAAACATTTGGACTGGAACGTTTAGGTTATGGACTTGCCCATTCACGGCAGCCTCTTTAGAATCCACTTGGAGGATAATGGTTTTATCGTCTTTTTGGGCCGTCACCGTTTTTGTTGCGTTGTCCCAACTTATTGAAGCTCCCACATTCTCGAAAACATCTCTCATCGGAAGCATTGTATTTCCATTCGTCACTACCCCATAGTATAAATGCACCGTATTTAAGGAATCTAAATTAAGCGCTTCATTAGAGATCATATCAACACTCTGTTCAATGTTGAATTCAATAGCGGCCTGGCTGATTGGGCTTACGAAAAGTAACCCACACACGAGGATCATTGATCCTAATGCTAATCGTAGTTGTCTTTTCATACTAGATATCCTCCCAGTTGTTCTTCTAATCCCTTCATAAAAATTCGACAAGTTTCAGCTGTATCCTCCTCTAAGCCGTTTAAAGAACATCATTCGTATTGTGAAGGGTCAACAACCAATGTATATATAAGATAAACAGCCATTCCCACCGCTGTTAACAGAAACCCCCAGCCCAATGTAAACTGCTCAATGATCAGGTAGTTGTTGCATAATTGAACCGGAGCATAAATATAGAGAAGTCCCATTCCACAAAATACTACCGTAAAAAAAACGACCGTAACCTTCTTCATACTATCACTTAGTTTCTTCCAACTATCCCGCAGAGTAATTCCAGCTAAGAACGGGAGACTAATAAATTTGAATACTTCAACACTCGTGTTCGTTAAAGCTTCATCCATCGTTCTGGGTAACAGCCAGTAGCATATAATAATGACAAACAATAGAATACCAGCCGCCCCTGTCGGGTTCCATCTAGCGAACAAGTTAGGAAACTGTCTCTGAACGAAAGGTGCCATTAATAAACCTGCGATGACAAGCATCGGCATTTGCATATGCATATGAATGACCATAATGGACTCCATAAAATCGGCGACTGGGGGAATCGCAAGGAATATTAATAGGGACATACCTAGTTTAAATTGATCCATGGCTTTTTATTCCCCCTTATTTTCTAGTAAGTTAATGACTGTTTTCGCCGCCTCTTCCGGTTTTGTGTAATCCATTACATCCACTAAAGCACCTGTTTTATCAACCAAATAAAATGCCGAATTATGTGCGAAACCTCCATATTCATCAGGAATCACAATGACACCAAATTGACTAAGTAAAGAATTCAGCTCCACTGGGTCAGGGATTCTTGCCATTCTCCACGTCTGCCCGTCACTGTTAAAAAGATCTTTATATTGGTTTAAGGTAGCAGGATTATCTCTTTCCGGATCAAAACTAATACTTAAAAAAACAATGTCTTCTCCAATATATGGCTTGGGAATTCGTGTGTATACATCTGCCATATTCAATTCTAATTCGACACATACAGTGGGACAGGATGAATAGAAAAAGGTAATAAATACGTAGGTATCCTCAAGTTCAGAAAAGGAATACGTTCGTCCATTACTGTCCTCTAAAGTCACGTCCGGAAATTGAGGTTTTTCATTGATTAATTGATTCACTCTTGCACTTTCCGCCGTGAATGAACGGAATCCGTCTGTTCCGACATAAAACAGAAGTAATCCAAATAACAAAACAACCATGATAGCAATGTAATGCTGCCGTATATTTATCATGCAGATCACGTCCTGAATCAATGATTTAATATTTTTATCAACGCTTACATGAAAATTAAAGGGGCAAACCAGAAAGTCGATAGTTCGGCTTCAGGGTGCCCCATAAGATGCTTAAGAACTTTGAATATGATGCATTTACTAAACTAAATTACCAAGTTCTAAATGGTGGTGAACCTGGAGGCGCATTTACGATCATATCTACAATCGGTATCACATACGCCATTGCAACAACAATAATCATCAGAACAACCCATATTCCCCATCGTTCGGTCCAATAACCTGTTACATCACCAGGCTCTTTTTCGGCAACTAAGTATTCAGTGTTGCCCTTTGGAGCAAAGAACATCAAATGAATAACTGCAAACACTTGAATCAGCACACCGATAAGCAGCAATGTCGCTCCAATTCCCACAGCCAGCATGTATGGATCCCAACTTAATGCTGCTGCGTGGTCACCATAAGTCGTATATGAGGTTCTCCGCGGGGAGCCGAATAATCCGGCAGTGTGCATTGAGAATGACATAATGATCATGGCGATTGTCCAAACTATGGTTTGAATAACACCCAATTTGTTCATACCTGGTGTTAGTACACGTCCTGACAAATGAGGAATTAACCAGTAACTTAAGCCAAAGAACGTCATCGCAACGGACATTCCCAAGGTTAAGTGAAAATGCCCCACAACCCACATCGTATTATGAATAACAGCATTTAATTGAAAGGTTGTTTGGGCGATCCCGCCTGCACCAGCAGGAACAAAGGCCAACATCGCAATGAAGGGTGCTAGAAACCGAACATCACCCCATGGCAGCTTTTTGAGCCATCCGAGGGCACCTTTCCCGCCTCTGCGTCTGCCTGCACGTTCCATAACTGCAAACAGCGCATAAGCTGTCATGAGTGAAGGAAAACCAATAGCCAAACTCATAAATACGTGCATGTATTTAACTGGATCCGAAATACCCGGGTCAACAATTTGGTGATGGAATCCACCCGTAATGTTCATAATAACAAGCGCAATAACGACAACACGAGTTAATGTATCATTCCACAATGTTGTACCAATCACTCTTGGAACAACGACATACCAAGCAGATACAGCTGTCATATACCAAATATTTACTGCCGTATGTCCAAATGCCCAAAATAGCGTACGTGCAAGCATAACATTTATCGTATCAACCCAACCTAGTGACCAAGGAATAATAAGAACTAATACTTCTACTGCAACAAATGCTGTTGCTCCTAATGTGAGTATAAATGCACCCGTTGCAAAAAAAGCTAGTATAGGCAGATGTTGCCCTTTATGCTGCTTTCTCCAATGTGCAACTTGAATAAATGCTCCAAAACAGCACATCCAAATACCTAGAACAACAAACACCAATCCAAAATAAAATATAGGATTTGCTCTCATCGGCGGGTAGAACGTATACATGACTGATGCTTCATTCATCAGCACCATTATTACAACTAATACAGCACCGAACATACTTAATCCAAAACCAATCCATGCCATCTTCCTTACTTTAGGAAGTAGACCCCCTAACGTATGTGATAGGGCTGAATAAAAGTAACCGATCATGAAAAATCCAGAGAAAATAACGACAAGCAGTAATCCATGGGCAGTAAGAACTTGATAGTAATTTAACCACGTGGGAAGTTCAAACAGACCTGCGCGATTTATCCCTTGTAATAATCCAAAAAGACCGCCCACGAGTAAAGCTATAAATGCAACCAGCAGATAGGACTTCGAAAGTTTCGCGTCTTTTGAATTTTCTCCTAAGACTTGATTTGCTTTATCTTTTAGCGTTGGCATATTTATGGTTACCATTCCTTCACCCCCTATTTAACTTTGATGGTCGTGGTCATATATTGGTGAGCTACGCCACAATATTCATTACATAACACCAAATATTCCCCTGGCTTATCGAATGTTTGTGTAATGTTTAGTACATGACCTGGCATAACCATCCCATTAGCATTGGTGTCTACAATTTGAAATCCATGAACAACGTCTTTGGATGTTAATTTAAAATGAACCGTGGAGCCAGCTGGAACTTCAATTTCATGCGGAGTAAAGCTAAAGGTTTCTAATATCATGACTACTTCATATTCCTTATCTCCAACTTTTTGGATTCCAGGGTTATCAAAAGGAGCCGTTTCATTCACTTTCTGTGGATCAATAAGTTCCAACCCGCCGGGAGGAGGCGCCGATCCTAATGCAAATGCTTGATAACCTGTTGCAATCATAAACAACATGATCATTCCAAAACTTAAAGTAAGCCAGATCTTTTCTGATTTATGCATATTCCAATCCCCCTTCTAACCTCTAGCCAGATACAATGCATATAGAGTAATATACGAAACCAAAATGACTACGCCGACAAATCCAATTCCGATCACCGTACCTATGTTAGATGTGTGGGTCTCATGGATGTCCTGAAGATTTCGTTGTTTCTCAGCCATAAGTTTTCAACTCCCTACCTGTGATATAAACAATATAAGTCATATCTATCCTGAACATTGTGAGCGCGATCACATACACATACACAAGAGACACACAATTTGCTTTAAGATCTCTTATAAGCATAAAAAAATCTCCCTAACTGTATCTGGCTAGTTCCACCAGTCTACCTTAGAGAGAGTATATCTAGGTCATTTGATCATGCTGAACATATAGAAAAGGGTAAGGCCGGATGCACCGAGCCTTACCCTTTATTCATTACCATCCAATTCTTATAATTAAACCTTTAGGGTCTTCAACTTCCAAATAAGCAGCTCGACCGTTCACATCATCATATGGGAAGCCATAAGCTAGACCATCGATGCTGTGGTCATGCCAGAATTTGGCGTAGTAATTAGCAGGACCAGATTGATAATAGTTACTTACGTTATTCCAATCATCTTCAGAATATACATTTCTGTTTATTGCAGCACATGTTTGAGCATCAACTAGTGCCCCATCACATCTGAAAATTTCTTGGGTGCTGTACTCAGGATAGCCGTCAAAGTAGTTTGCATTGACACCACCTTGACCAAAGGAATCGTGAATTGGAGCAACTATTCTGTAAGGTGCTTGAACAGCGGCAAGTGAATGGAACGCTTCAGGCAATTCACTTTCGAATTGGCTGAATAAACCTTCACGGGTTTCAGATTCAAATTCACCCACTGTTCGGTCATAACTTCCCGATTCATTAACTAGTCTGTGTTGAACAGGGAAACCAAACATATCAACCCTCGTTGTATTACCGTGGTAGCCTGCATCGTCAACTGTAAATTCCACAAAATCAAAGTAAATATCCCTATTAGGATCTGTTGGATTATTAAAATCCGGTCCGGCAAATCCGTCGTCGTATGTCTTAATATAACATGGTGACCCTACACAAAGAAACATTCTACCGGACGTTATTTGGGGAAGACTTACCCAAGACGTTTCACTAACAGTGTAATAAATATTGGCATAATTCTCACCATTTTTCGATAAATGACCTGGCGCATTGTTTAAATCGGATGAAATGGGCTGCAAATCACCGTTTAAATCTAAGTAACTCCACTTACCATTCTCTGGATTAATGCCGAGAACTCCCCAGTAAACTTCACTGTCAGAATAGGCTCCATTTGTTCCATTCATCACTTTTACACTCAACTCACCATTGCCGATCGGGTCAGGAATGGAAGAAGCCGCTATGGAATAAATAGAGTTTCCACCTTCACTCCCCTCACCTGGTTGTGGTTCTGGTTCTGGTTCGGACCCAGGGTCTGGTTCTGGTTCTGGATCAGGTTCGGACCCAGGGTCTGGTTCTGGTTCACTGAATGAAATAGTCAACTCATGAATCGACCACCAATTGTGTTCTGTCGTTCCTGTTTGATTAATACGGACAAATCGTGCTGGAACAGTGTCAAAGCTTTCGTCAATGACGGCCTGCCCATTAGCTGCATTGCTGGCAACTGTGGTAAAGGTTTGATTGTCCGTCGACACTTCTATCTCGTATCCGCGTGCATAGTCATCACCTGAATTCGCACTATCTATGATGACACGGTTAATATCAGTAATTGCACCCATATCTACCTGATACCACATGCCTGGTCGCATAGCCGTATCTGAACTCCAGCGTGTGCCTGCGTCTCCGTCAATCGCCTGAGCGGCATTTTGTTCGGCATGGCTCGCATTTACACTCCATTGATCTGAATTCAACGGGTCACTTGGTTCTGACGGGTTAGTTGGCTCTGATTCGTCAGGCTGAGGTTCTGGTTCTGGCTGAGGCTCTGGTTCTGTTTCCGGTTCCGGTTCTTGCTCACCAGATGAAATGGTTACCTCATGAATCGACCACCAATTGTGTTCTGCCGTTCCTGTTTGAATGATACGGACATACCTTGCTGGGACAGCCGCGAAACTTTCGTCAATGACGGCTTGCACATTAGCTGCATTGCTGGCAACTGTGGTGAAGTTTTGATTGTCCGTTGATACTTGAATTTCATAACCTCTTGCATAGTCCTCACCCGAACCTGTACTGTCGATGATTACTTGGCTAATATTTGCTATTGCCCCCATATCTACCTGATACCACATGCCTGGTTGCATAGTCGCACCCGAACTCCAGCGTGTGCCTGCATCTCCGTCAATCGCCTGACCGGCGTCTTCAGCAACGCGGATCGCCGTTGCACTCCAGTTGCCTGAATCCAATGGATTGCCTGGATTTGAAGGGTCTGACTCTTGGGCACTGTCATCAATCGTCAATTCATGGATTGACCACCAATAGCCATTTGTTCCTGTCTGGATAATCCGGACATATCGTGCTGAGACAGCATCAAAGCTTTCATCGATGACGCCGCTTCCGCTTTCGTTAGCTGCATTGCTGGCAACCGTAGTAAAGTTCCGATTGTCCGTCGACACTTGTATCTCGTATCCTCGAGCATAATCATCACCCGAACCCGTGCTGCTTACGACTACTCGGCTTACTTCAGTGATTGCTCCCATATCTACCTGATACCACATACCAGGCCGCATGGCTGTACCCGAACTCCAACGTGTACCGTTATCTCCGTCAATCGCCTGACCAGCACTTTCAGCACCGTGACTCGCCGTTGCCTTCCAAGCGCCTGATTCCGAAGGATCACTTGGGTCTGACGGATCCGATGGATCTGGGTCTGGTTGCGGTTCTGGGTCCGGCTCTGGCTCTTGGATGCTAGATGCAATGATCAGTTCGTGAATCGACCACCAACTAGGATCTGCCGTTCCAGTCTGAACAATTCGAACATATCGTGCTGGAATAGCGGCAAAACTTTCGTCAATGACGACTTTTCCATTGGCTGCGTTGCTGGCAACCGTAGTGAAGGTTTGATTGTCCGTCGATACTTGTATGTCGTAACCTCGTGCATAGTCCTCACCTGAGCCCGAACTATCTACGATAACCCGGCTAATTTCAGTGACTGAACCCATATCTACCTGATACCACATGCCTGGTCGCATAGCCGTATCTGAACTCCAGCGTGTGCCTGCGTCTCCGTCAATCGCCTGAGCGGCATTCTGTACAGCATGACTCGCCGTTACATTCCAATTGCCTGAATCCAACGGATTAGTCGGATCTGTAGGTTCAGATGGTTCCGGCTCAGGTTCCGGCTCTGGCTCTGGTAACGGATCGACAGGTGAATCATCAGGATTAAATTCAATCCAATTAAGATTTTGTGAGCTGCCTGTGAAGTAAACATATACATCCCGCAAATCTACCTCATTGGATCCTGAATTATAGTTCACTTCTGAACCCAAGGTTGTCCAATTCTGCCATCCGCCTGTTGCTGGACCTTTGACTGAAGCGACTGTCTGACCATTCGGGTCATCTAGACGAACCTCCAGATCAATTCCCTCCGCTAAACTCGATACACGGAAGTCCATACGCTCGACACTAGCCATATTAATATCCTCAAACAACAGCCAGTCGCCACTGTCGACGTAAGCTACATTCTCGCCGCCGCCTACATCAGCGGTAGCTTCGTTCTGAATTCCATTCATACCGTCATAAGCTTCTGCCTGCATACGCTTGGGATTAAACTCAATAAGATCAAAAGCAGTTAACCCGTCGCTGTCTGTAACAACAAGCTTGACTTGCCATCTTATATTATCGTTAATATTGTGACCATCATCTCTCAGTTCAAGTTCAACCTCACAACCGTGTTGGAAGGTTTGTGGATGACCGTGATCATCATGCAGAAGATCCAACTGCCATTCCAGCTTCTCACAAGCGATATCGCCGTCTTCCCCATCAGTTGCATATCCGGTGAATGTGAATGTATCTCCGTTCGTGAAGAATAATCCATTCGAAGGAGAGGTGATTTCAACTTGAGGCGGTGTGTTTCCTACAATGATGGTATGATCCCACATCACTGTTTTATCTGCTGAATTGGTTACAGTTAAAGTCACATCGTATTCACCATTGGTGGTGTAAGTATGAACAGGATTGGCTTCATTGCTTGTCGAACCATCACCAAAATCCCATAGATAGGTTAATTCCTCGCCATCAGGATCAAATGTTCCCTCCGTGCTAAAACTTACTTCTAATGGAGAATGACCATATGACACACTGGCTTTGGCTTGAATGACCGGACTGGCTCCGGTTGCACCATAAGATATGCGATAAATGCCTGACGCGTCATTCGGCTCCCACCAGGAAGTACCGAATTCAGCAACATATAAATCCCCATTCGGTCCTTGCTTCATATCAATCGGTAGCTGTAAACCATCAAGTACATCCTCAACATTCTGCACGTTTCCGTTGGAATCGAATTCGACAGCCTTAAGCCATCCTCGTACAAAGTCATACACAAACAGCTTGCCGTTATATCGTTCAGGCAGTCCGCCTACACCTTCATGTTGATATACAGGACCGACTGTAGCGGTTCTTCCCCCGCCTCCCCATGGCGCTTTTTCACCATATGGATAGAAGGCAAAAGGTTTGACGGTTTGGGCAAACAATTGATCGATTTCTTCAGCCGTTAAGTTTGGAAAACTGTCGGCATAATTACTGTAGGATCGATCACCGATGCCAAGCGGCCAGCCGAAATTCTGCCCAGGTGCTGTAATTGCATTAAATTCATCATAGTCATCCCCTCCGTCAGGACCCACATCCCCTGTGTAAACCACACCGCTTTGCGGATCGATTGAGATTCGATAAGGATTTCGGAAACCGTAGGCGTAAATTTCGTCACGAGCATTAGTGTCTCCTACAAACGGATTATCTGATGGAATACTGCCATCTTTATTGACACGGATAATACTTCCGCGTAAATCCTGCAGATTCTGCGAGGTGGCCATTGAATTCAGCTGAGGACCAGTGGTTGGACCTTGATTATCACCCACGCTAAGATATATTTTCCCATCTGGCCCAAAATCGATGGAGCCAGCCTGGTGACAGCAATGCCCATCTGATGGAACCTCTAGCACTCTGAACTCCGATGACGGATCGACTGTGCCTTCGCTGTACGTAAAACGGGATAGAAAATTAGTGTAGGTTTCCGGCTCAGTGTAATACAAATAGATATATCCATTGGTATCAAAATCAGGGTCGAGTACAATCCCCATTAATCCATGCTCCCCGCCTAATGTGGTATCCAGCGTAAGAAGCGTTTTGGTGTTCCCTGCCTGAGACACCTCGTAAAGGCTGCCCATAATGCCGATAGCAAAAATCGTACCGTCATTTGCGATGTCTAAACCAACGGGTCTTGGAACCGCATCTGTAATTTTCTCTTTATAAATGCCTGGTTTTTTGGAAGGCAGGTCACAATTCGTATCCTCATGACCGAATGCATAGTTCAGTCCACCTAACAGGTGCTGTTGAAATTCAGGCAAGTACCACGTTTCGGAAAAATGTCCCATCGCAGTATAGAACATTCTGCCTTGTCCCTCTGGACTGCACCAAGCGATCGGATGATCTTCCGTCAGGTTTCCATTTACACTCGACATATCCAGACTGAGCAAGATATGTTTTCCATTGTCTCGAGGATTCTCTTGAAACACGTAAACTTCCTCAAGAGTCCTCCACGATGGTCCCAGATGACTGGTAGCCGAATGATTGGCATCCTCTACATGGAAGTTCGCTTCCTGAGCCCACGGGTGGGATTGGAAATAAGCCCCCATCATATCACCGTATTCCGCCCAGTCATATCCAGTGTCTGTAGCACTGTGCGTGCCTACAAACCCTTTACCGGAATTCACAAAATCAATGACGGCCTGCCGCTGCTCTAAGGTTCCGAAATTCCCTGTTGTATTGGCGAAGAACAGAACATCATAGTTTGCTAGGTTTTCAGGATTAAGATCATTCAGTTCCTCCGTAATATCTACCTGAAATCCATTGGCCTCCCCAAGCTGAGGTACAACTTCCTTGGCTGCGTCAATAGATCCGTGACGATAACCTGCTGTATGTGTGACCATTAACAACCTGTGTTCATCACTTTCATGTGCTGATGCTGTCGGAATAGCTATGTTAGGAAGTAACAACATACTTACCATAATAACTGCTAGCAGCGTAGAAACTACTTTGCTTGTATTTTTCATTCAATATACTCCTTATCGATTGAATCCATTTCACTGATGCATTATGTAGTCAAAAGTGTTGCTGCAATCTAATTTCCTACTATTATTTTCTTCTAGTATTTTGTAATATAATATGCTGTAATGTTATTTATGAAATAGATTCGATCTCTAGATTTTTCAATATAATTGCTTATATTATTCTGACTGACCCTGGTGAGCTAACTTCGTTTTACACTCCCTTCAACTCATTTTGACGATAACGTTGCCCTTATTCGTTTCCATTTGTATCCAAATCATAAGATAGAGCCACGTTAGACTGTACATATTTAATTATAGTAATTTTCAAGCCCTCTCAATGAAAAAGATATCCTATGCTTGTCTTGATTGTTAGCGACAATAATGAATAACTATAGCGAAAACACCCGAAAAAATGAGAAAAAAGCTCCTAGCATAGTCCTTTTGAAGTATAGTAAAATTCATCATTAGAGACTTTTCACGATCAATTGAATCGGAATGCCTAGAAGAAAGAGGCTGATACCACGATCAACCTCTTTTGTATTACGGAACCTAGCCGAATTTACCGTTCATTACTCATTTCCAGCAAGGCAGCATTCGTAGCATTCAAGAAAGCCAGCGCACTTGCACTCCCCTTCATCTCTTCATCATTTCTCTCGAGTATAACCGTCGCTGTAGGATGGTGGTCGTAAACTTCTTTTTTCGAATCGGGCAGAGAAAGAAATGCGTTAAACAGTTGTTCAAACTCTACTGCGTCGTTTACTTCAAAGCCCATTCTCTCGACTGCATGTTTAAAGGCATGCCTCCCGGAGCGAGCGGTTAAAATTAATTCCATGTTATCCGCTCCAACTTCTTCAGGCGACATGATTTCATACACCTGCTTATCTTTGAGAAGTCCATCCTGATGGATTCCAGAAGAATGTCCGAACGCGTTCTCGCCAGTTATCGCCCTATTGACCTGTACATCAATCCCCGTAATACTGCAACGATAAAGTGATTCCCTTACTTTTTGTGCATGATCACTTCCTCAAGCGATGTGTTGCCTGCCCTTTCGCCTAATCCGTTAATCGTGCATTCGATTCGACTATTTGTACCTATCAGAATTCGGTTCAGATCAGCTAATCAAGGCTGAAGAACCGGCGAGAGCAGTTACGCTCCACGCCGGTTACCGCACCATTTATTTTTCTAATCTAATCTTGAAGACTTCACCGGCATCCCCGCTGAACACGATGAATCCGTCTTCTGGCAGCACAGCGGTATTGTTGCCCGTCGCGACCGAACTTTCAACTGGCATTCCATTGACGTCGTATACGGTAAACCCTCCGTTCTTCGGAAGTTCGACCGACATCGTGCTTCCAGCCGATTTCCCAACCTTAAGCCATACTGCATGACCTTTAGGCTGGATCGTAAGACGCGATGCTTCTCCACTATAAATCTCTTTTACCGCGTCCTGACTGATATAGGTTTTTCCTTCAACGAACAAATACTCAGCTTGACCCTCTCTCGCGAAATTGAAGTCGAAGACATCTCTCCCCGACATAACAGGGATTTCTGCAACATTCAGCGCTTGGTTTGCATCTACGATTCGCGTGCCGCTCGCATACCCATGCTCCAGATTAACATCAATTTTTTTGCTTAGTATTTCTAAGACTAAATATTCCATTGACGTGTATTTCTCATCTACGACAAAGTAAGTTTGGCCGTCCCTCTTCTCCCATGCCTGTTTCACCGTCTCGTTAATCGGGTTCGTATCCAGCTTTTGGTAAACATAATCTGCCAATCGTGTCTGACCAATCCCAGGGAAGTTCAGGTGCAAAACCGCCTTAATATAAGTATGACCGTTCGACTGCTTGTCGAAGCTAACCACCACGCTGCCATCACTGCTGGTAAATTGACCCTTACCCGTGTATACGTACTTTTGCGGCGGGATCATGCCTAAAAGTTCAGGCATTTCGATCTCTCCGTCTTGTATCTGGATTTCAACAGTTCCACCGACGTAACCGTACAATCCCTCGTAAGCTAACCATTCGGACGGCATCTTTTCTTTAACAGGGGCTTTGACTGTTGGCTCTGACACAATCTCTTTGATCAAACCTTTTTCCTTAAGATACAGCTGCAACACATTCGAGGCAAAGATTGTATTGTAGAAGGAACTACCTCCAGAAGACAACACCGCGATGGAGATATGCTGCTCGGGCAACGCCGTAAGCGCCGCATGATACATGACCGTATCTCCGCCTTTGGTCAAAGCCGTTATACCATAATCGCCGAATGGTGCTAAGTTTACCGCATCCCAACCAAGACCGTAATTAAAGGTGGTTCTCTCATCCGAAAACCATACACCATTGAGGTTTTCCGGCTGTTGCATCGCTATTGCGGATTCGGCCGATAGCACATCGGTACGATCCCCGATTAACGCTTCCGAGAACTTCAACAACTCTTCTGCCGTGGAATAAAGCCCTCCCGCACCGATAACGTTCGCGTTCTCTACGGGCAACGCATTGGGAAATAGCGGAAAATACGTCTTAGCAAGCTGCGATCTGTCGAACTCGTCCAGCGGCGTCTTCGTTGAACTCAGTCCAAGCGGCGTGCTAACATGCTGATCGAGGAAATCCGAGTAGCTGATCCCGCTCACCTCTTCTACTAACAGTTCAAGCAATTGGAAACAATCGTTGCAATAGACGGAGTATTCGCCTGGATCGGATTTTAACCGTTCGGTCTGCATTTTCTGTAACAACGTATCATGGCTTCTCGTATCGTTATCATCAAACAACATGCTATTCTCATAATGTGTGCCAAACAGTCCAGCTGAATGGTTCATCAGCATGCGCGGCGTAATTTGCTTATAACGTTCGTCCGCCATCTTGAAGTCTTTCATATAGGTTACAATCGGCGTATCCAGCTCAATTTTACCTTGGTCCACCAACATCATCGTTGCTGCCGCGGAATACATCTTGCTCACCGAGCCAATACCGAACATGCTATCTTTCGTGATCGGCTTTTGGGTCTCCCTATCATGTACACCTGCGCCATCCGACAACACAATGTCTCCCTGATCCATAATGGCGTACTGCATGCCGCTGACGTCATAGTTTTCTACAATCGCTTCCGCCATTTTGCGTACCTCATCCTTCAATGATACAGGGCTAGCCTCTTTCGCGAGTGCAGGAAATGCTGATGCAACCCACAACATTGCTACTAAACATGCCACAATCAACTTCTTCATTCTCATCATTCCTTCATCCTCTCCCATATTGGTAACTGGGATCATCTTACAGGAAATAATGCATCAATTTCGAAAACAGTACCGAAACGCAAAAAACAATCCCTAAACGACATCTTGACTAGGGATTGTCCGTAGAAAAAGGAAGCACGACCATGTTCTGAAACGTCCAACCTTGGGTCTCAATCGTCATGTTCCCACCATACTTATCGCAAATTCTCTCTATGTTCGTTAAGCCAATGCCGTGGAACTCGGCGTTCGGCTTCCGGCTGTGAAGATCAGACGTCTCTTGTTCCATCCGGTTCATCACATGAATCGATAGCATCGAAGCGCTAGAATGAATCTCAACCAATACGTAACGATCCTCCGCGACCCTCACCTTCTTCGAAGCCTCAATCGCGTTATCCAGCATATTGCCCAGCACAACGCATAGATCATAGCGATCAATACCAAGTTCATGCGAATACAGGCCAAGCTTCGTATCCATTCGTATCCCGTTGGCCTCCGCAATGTTCAACGCGTTCGTAACAAGAGCATCAAGCACCAAGTTGCCTGTATTCACCTTTCGGTAAGCAATCTCGACCTTATTCAAAGTTACCTTGATGTGATCAAGGGCTGCTGCCAGTTCTTCCCGCTTGATACACTCTTCGATATACAGAAACTGTTGGTGGGTGTCGTGAATGATTCTTTTGATCGACTTGAAGCTATGTACCGTTTTCTCATAATTGGCGTCCTGATAATCCATCTGCTGTTGCAATTGCGCATGCTCATGCATCAGCTGAAACTTCTCCATAATGTGATCGAACAGATAGATGATCAGCACGTTCAGGAATAGTAGTCCAATGAACGATCCGTAATAGTAAATGTTCTTCTCGCTCTGTAAGGCAATGACATTCACCAGGTATATGCTGATTAACGGAACGAATAAGAATAGAAGATAAAACCGCGTATCCAGTACGAAGCTCCTGCGTCTTGCGATTAACCGAATGACCTGAATAACGGCGAACATAATCATGATGCATAGCAAGAACGACTTGATAAACTGCAGCTGGGCGGTTTCATCGACCGGATCAAGCATCGTTAACTCATTCGAATCCATAGCGGAGAAGATGTTCCAGCTAATCACGCTTGCAATCGACATCAAGACACCGTACAAAATCGTGTAAATCATCTTAGCCTTAAACTCGACGCGATAAGAATGTGCCATAACAAGGATGAAAACGATGGCCAACATTGAGGACACAAGGGAAGTCATCGGAAGCGCAAAATACAAAAAAGCGAGCACGCCGGCAATGGTTACATAGATAAACCGATAAGGCTTGTAATTCGATTTACCAAAGACCGCGTTAAAGAAAGTATGCAGTTGAAATAACACGACAAGCACAATGGCTAGGATTAACGGTACGAAGGTATAGTTCATCTCAGCGCACCTTCATGATCATATATTTGGTATAGATGTCTTTCACTTCTTTCACCTTCGATCGACCAATCGGGAATTCCATACCGCTGGACATCGTAACGGTGCCGGCAGCAAACCGTTTCACATGGAGCAGATTGATGACCACCGAACGGTGGATCTGCAAGAAATGATAGTCCTTGAGCGAAGCTGCGTATTCCGTGATCGTACCTTTGCTATCGTAGGTTTGATCCACGGTATGGATCAGCAGTTTATTTTTGACAGTTAAGCTCTTTGCCGCTTCGATCCCGATGATTTCATCGTATTTCAGCACGAACTCCTCGTAGCCCGACTTGATGACCAAGAATTTATGATTGCTGGCTTGCAAGAATTGATGAAGCTTTAGAATTTTCTCTTCAAGGATGGAGGGCGAGACCGGCTTAATTAAATATTGAAATGTGATCACATCGAAGCTCTCTAGCATGTATTCGGGATAGCTTGTTAGGAAGATGATTTGCTCGTCGAGGTAATTCAGATTCCTGATTTTGCGCGCAGCTTCAATCCCGCTTAGCCCGTTCATCTCAACATCCAGGATGAGAATATGGAAGGGAGGTTGATCGCTCTCGTAATGGGCAACTAATTGCTCGCCCGATTCAAACAGACTGATCTCAAACTCAATATCCGTCTTTACTGATAATCCAATTAGGATTTGCTTGACGCGCTCCCGCAGCTCCTCCTCATCGTCACAAATCGCGACCTTATACATACATTTCACCTCTCTCATGCAAGTACTCTGTTTGATTTTACCATTTGTCCATGATGAGAGGCTATTCTCAATGCAAAAACCGACCAAGTGGTCGGTCAGAGACATGTTTTGATGGGATTGTAGTTTTAGCTACGAGTCACACAAGGGATGGCGGTCGCGTGCTCATCTCTGATTCAACGCAGTTAAAGGCTAATTGAAAGGTCGAGTAGACCGGGGGAATTTCACCCCCAGTCTCTCACAGAACCGAACGTGAAGGTCTCCCTTCATTCGGCTCTTGTTATCCAATCGCGGGCAACAGCCCTATTTGCCAATGGTAAAAGAGATTAGGGTTGCACTGTGCAATACGTTTCAGAAATCTCATTGCTCTCAACGTGCTTCCTTTCATCGATTTGAATTTGGACTTTGCCCATCTGGCTAAAGTGAGATTTACGTAAGTGAGAATTCTTGTTGCTGAACCTTTTGCATATTTTGAGAAGTAGTTGTACCAACCGCGTATCACAGGATTAACCAATTTGGCTAATTCCTCAATGGAGACAGATTTATTCTGCATTCTTATACTTCGGATTCGATCTCTCAAAACCTGTCCAGCATCTTTGCTGGCTGCAGGTGAGAACCCATTGAAAAATTCCCCTTGTCTGTTTTTAATGTACCGTTTACGAAACGTGTACCCTAGGAAAGTGAAATCTACATATTCATGTATCCCTTGAAACCTGTCACTTTTACAATACACGATTTTGGTTTTGTCTGAGTGAATCTCAAGCTTACACGTTTTCATTCGATCTTTTAACTCATTCAGTAGTTGCTCGGCTTCCCTTTTTGTCCAACAGTGTATAACTCCATCGTCAGCATACCGTGCCCAAGGGTATCTAGGATGCTTTCTTTCCATCCACTGATCGAAAGCATAATGCATGTATAGATTTGCAAGCACCGGACTAATGACTCCCCCCTGCGGTGTACCGGATGTCCTTTCATTGACAATTCCATTTGGCATCAGCATAGGAGCGCGGAGAAATCGTTCAATGTATAGTATCATCCATTTGTTGTCCGTATGCCATCGTACCGCTTTCATCATCAGTTCATGGTCGATGTTGTCAAACAAACCTACAATGTCGAATTCTATTAACCATGGCATCTTCCAACACCTTTGGCGCGTAATTCCTACGGCATCAGTCGCTGAGCGGTTCGGTCTATAACCATAAGAATCTTCACTAAATATGGGCTCGACCATGGGCTCGAAATTCATGCGAACAACCATTTCCATTGCCATTACAACAGGTTCATCACTACTATGGATTCTTCCGCGTCTGAACCCTACATCTCTACTTTCACCCTTGACGTTTTATCGCTTGGATTTTTCAATTGTCATTAGAGTTCAGACTTCTCCTGTTCCTTACGAGAGCCTGTATCATGTTCCTGTAACCTCTACGCCGACGACCATCTAGCCAGTAATCAGGTATCCGCTAGACTTTGTCCCAGTGACCGCTTAAAATCTCTGGTTTTGATCGCACTTCATCTTAACGACGTTTCTTCAGTTCTTCACTTTCGTTCAGCTCCATGTTACGTACCTGACCAAATTTCTATTGGCCTTTTCCAATTGCGCTCAGTACCACAACTTTTGATTGCAGCACCCAATGGCGGTTTAGAATCTACACCTGAATGTCGATTCTGAAGGGCCTTCCTTCATCTCTTATAAAGCATGGAAAGCTACGAGTTCCCTCCTTTCAATGTGGCTTTCCTTCAGGACACACTAAACGTCAAATTCAAGACACCTGTCCATACAAACCAAGTCCTGTCAGAATGAATCTATCATAAACGAAGGGATGAATTCAGTTTGGGAGAGACATTGCAGGAAGTATGGGGAAAACGTGTTGCATCCTACAAGGAAAGCGGACAAACGATGAAATCATGGTGTGCTGAACAAAACCTCACGGTGCACCAGTTAAAATATGGGTTGTATAAAGATCGTAAGCAGCAGAGCTTGACGTCAACCTCTACAACCTTTCGAGCCGTGTCCGTCACTGCTCCAGCCCCGGAATGCGATCCGTTGTGGGTCTATGTCGTGTCCGCTCGAATTATCGTACGCCCAGGTTTCGAGCCGCAACTGCCCTGGGACAAAGTGGATTTGAGGGATAAGACACTGTATGTGATGCAAACTCTTGATTATGAAGACGAGGAAAATGCTATCAGTGATGGTACTAAAACAGACGCCAGTAAACGCGCTATTGAACTAGATGATGAGTTGATTAAGCTTTAACGCAGCAGGTCAAATGGTCGATGAGAACAAAAAGCTTTACGATACACTGTATCATGACAATAACCAAGTATTTGCTACCAGAAATGATAATCCATTAAACCCAAGCAACGTAAGACGAAGCTTGTATCGTATAGCCGAAAAGGCTGGTGTAACTAGATTAACCTTTCATCAACCCAGGCATAGTTTCGCGAGTTTGATGCTAAGGGCTGGAGTACCTACAAAAACCACGGCGGAGGCGTTAGGTCACAGTTCCACTCGTGTTACACTTGATATCTACAGTCATATCATAAAAGGAATGCAAGCCGAGGCTCTGGCAAAGGTAAGACAGCTCATATCAGAAAAATGTGATGAATAAACCAAAAAAGCCATTTCTATTGAAGTGGCTTTAATCATTCTATGGAATATCGAACCCATCTATGGGCTCCATGGGCTTAAAATATCCCTTTATGCAATTCGGATTTATAACGCAGATTTGTATATGATTCTTCTCCTTGAATCCCGCACCCGGGTATAAATCATTTCCTTCAAAGAAAACACCTCGTACTGAATCATACGGCTTTTCTTCAGTCTCCTTGTTGTACTCATGAACAGCCTGGATCACAGCACAGTCTAGATAACGTCTAAGAAGGTCCTTGCTTTCATTTCCGTAACCATACTTATTCTCTGGCATAGGCATGTTTAAATTTTTGAATTTAATTTGCAGTATTTCATAGCCTCTTTTTAATACATCCAATGAGCTTTGCTCCAATAAATTCAAGCAATGACCCAAATCAATAATGGCTCCTAAGGAAGCTGGCTCATTTATCGGCTTCTTAGATCGATTCGGATAATCCCTTAGCATTTGAGCATAATCAATGGCACGCTGAGGGTTGTTCTCCCAAAAATAAATTCCAGGACCAAGCCAGTCATAGTCATTGTCACTGGAACGCATCTTATCCTCATGAAGCAATATTCTTTCAGCAACTGCTTTATCGCAGCCGTGAAAGCCAAGTACAAAATTCGGAAGGTTAGAATACATCATTTCTCTTGATACTGTGGCGTAAGCTTACCGTCCTTATCCACGATACCTGCCTTTTGTAAGAACTCCAAGGATTTATCGCGCGGCTCCGCACTAATTTTTTTAATGTATTCATCCATACCACTGATATATTTTTTCATTTCAGCTGTTGTCATACGTCCCACCTCACAAGCTAATTACTACTCATTTCATTCATTATAACATAAACGAAATGATTCTCATATGGGTTCTAAAGGCGTACCGCTTAATTTAATAAGCCTAAATTCAATCAAACTTTTAGTCAAGCGGATTTTTTAAAGGTGGATAAACCAATACAATGGATTCAGCTATTCTTACTAATTCCTCAGCGGACACCTTGTTTTTAATTCTGTCATCGATGCTGAGTATGTATTGCCAATCATCCTTTTCAAATACCAGCAGCTTAAAGTATCCTCCACCTGGAGATCTCAAATATAGAGCTTCCGCCCCATCTTTAAGCACATATGAACGGATTACTCCTCTTTTATTTTTAAAATCAACCTTATTCTCAGAGGGCGCTATCCTTATCATATAGTGGTGACTGGGTTTAGTTGCGTTCAGGTATTCAATTTCAAACTGATCATTTATAGTCCCGCTGATATCATTACATCTACCTAAACGGTGCGTAAATTCAACCTGAGGCACTTTATCGGTAATGTTATATTTCGGTCGAGTAGACCGGGGGAATTTCACCCCCAGTCTCTCACAGAACCGAACGTGAAGGTCTCCCTTCATTCGGCTCTTGTTATCCAATCGCGGGCAACAGCCCTATTTGCCAATGGTAAAAGAGATTAGGGTTGCACTGTGCAATACGTTTCAGAAATCTCATTGCTCTCAACGTGCTTCCTTTCATCGATTTGAATTTGGACTTTGCCCATCTGGCTAAAGTGAGATTTACGTAAGTGAGAATTCTTGTTGCTGAACCTTTTGCATATTTTGAGAAGTAGTTGTACCAACCGCGTATCACAGGATTAACCAATTTGGCTAATTCCTCAATGGAGACAGATTTATTCTGCATTCTTATACTTCGGATTCGATCTCTCAAAACCTGTCCAGCATCTTTGCTGGCTGCAGGTGAGAACCCATTGAAAAATTCCCCTTGTCTGTTTTTAATGTACCGTTTACGAAACGTGTACCCTAGGAAAGTGAAATCTACATATTCATGTATCCCTTGAAACCTGTCACTTTTACAATACACGATTTTGGTTTTGTCTGAGTGAATCTCAAGCTTACACGTTTTCATTCGATCTTTTAACTCATTCAGTAGTTGCTCGGCTTCCCTTTTTGTCCAACAGTGTATAACTCCATCGTCAGCATACCGTGCCCAAGGGTATCTAGGATGCTTTCTTTCCATCCACTGATCGAAAGCATAATGCATGTATAGATTTGCAAGCACCGGACTAATGACTCCCCCCTGCGGTGTACCGGATGTCCTTTCATTGACAATTCCATTTGGCATCAGCATAGGAGCGCGGAGAAATCGTTCAATGTATAGTATCATCCATTTGTTGTCCGTATGCCATCGTACCGCTTTCATCATCAGTTCATGGTCGATGTTGTCAAACAAACCTACAATGTCGAATTCTATTAACCATGGCATCTTCCAACACCTTTGGCGCGTAATTCCTACGGCATCAGTCGCTGAGCGGTTCGGTCTATAACCATAAGAATCTTCACTAAATATGGGCTCGACCATGGGCTCGAAATTCATGCGAACAACCATTTCCATTGCCATTACAACAGGTTCATCACTACTATGGATTCTTCCGCGTCTGAACCCTACATCTCTACTTTCACCCTTGACGTTTTATCGCTTGGATTTTTCAATTGTCATTAGAGTTCAGACTTCTCCTGTTCCTTACGAGAGCCTGTATCATGTTCCTGTAACCTCTACGCCGACGACCATCTAGCCAGTAATCAGGTATCCGCTAGACTTTGTCCCAGTGACCGCTTAAAATCTCTGGTTTTGATCGCACTTCATCTTAACGACGTTTCTTCAGTTCTTCACTTTCGTTCAGCTCCATGTTACGTACCTGACCAAATTTCTATTGGCCTTTTCCAATTGCGCTCAGTACCACAACTTTTGATTGCAGCACCCAATGGCGGTTTAGAATCTACACCTGAATGTCGATTCTGAAGGGCCTTCCTTCATCTCTTATAAAGCATGGAAAGCTACGAGTTCCCTCCTTTCAATGTGGCTTTCCTTCAGGACACACTAAACGTCAAAAAGTCCCCACCTATTCAATAGATGAGGACTCTAGTAACCTGTAGCTAGTTCAATCGGCAGCTTTCGGGAATGGATGCTGACCAAGGCAGGAATTTATCTAATGCTTCGGGATCATTCGGATCTGAAAGTTGTGGTAATGCTTCAAATAAAT
Organism: uncultured Paenibacillaceae bacterium; assembly: GCA_964447355.1. Taxonomy (GTDB): domain Bacteria; phylum Bacillota; class Bacilli; order Paenibacillales; family CAYUSG01; genus CAYUSG01. The sequence continues at coordinate 567 of CAYUSG010000009.1, read as the reverse complement.
ACGTTAGGTATGGGAACGGATTCAGGCCATTTTCTTTGGCTGTTTCGATGATGCTGTATATGGTTGCACTTGCTTTTGCACCACGAGCGGTGTTGCTAAAAAGCCAATTTTTTCGTCCGATAACAAACGGCTTAATGGAACGCTCACTGCGGTTATTGTCGAGTTCCAGCCGACCATCTGTTAAGAAGACCTCTAGTTTTTCCTTTTGGTTTAGACAGTAAGCGATGGCTAGCCCCAGTGTACTCTTGGGGAGTACGCGGGATTTTTGTTTACGGAGCCACGCCAAAAAAGCATCGACCACAGGGCGACTTTGCTTAGTCCTTACTTCTAGACGTTGTTCAGCGGTTGAATCCTTGATGCCCCGCTCAATCGCAAACAACTGATTGCAAAATTGCAACCCTTCATGGGCAACAACAGCGGTTTGCTGCTTGTCTTTGGGAAGCGCCTTTAATGCTTCGTCAAATTTTCGCCTTGCATGAGCCCAGCAGCCCACAAGCGTGACATCTTTCACCTTGTGGTACCCTGAATAGCCGTCCACATGCAAGTAGCCTTGGAACTCAGATAAGA
>CAYUSG010000008.1:27747-46507 GCA_964447355.1 uncultured Paenibacillaceae bacterium | reverse complement strand
AGAGAATTGTCTTCAAAGTTATGTTGATAGTAATGGCTTTCGAAATTTAGGATAAATATTTCTCAAGTGTAACGACATGGACAAAAATAGAGATTGAAAGCAGGACGGAATATCTCGCGGACATCTCTTCTAAAATATGGAATTATTTTGGAGATGAAAACGCCTCTCATTTAAATACCAACGATAACGTGACAGGTACTTCCCCAAAACTACTTTGGATTCTTGGACAAAGTATTTTAGTTAATTCATGGCGTGATGTATTGGAACAAACATTAAATGTAATCTCTGAACTCGAACCCGATCGTTTTGAACAGTTAAAAAAGGATTATCCAAGGTTTATTGGAATTGACCAAACTAAATTTCGAGCAATTAGGGAATTGAAAAACGGTACGTATATTGAAGTTAATTTGTCTGCAAAAGAAATTCAGCGATTTTGTGTGCAAGCTATCGAAAGTATAGAATTGACAGACGAAGATTGGAAAGTAGAAATAGTTCAATAAGATGTAATATGATTTCTTTTGTAGGTGGCTTGGTAATAATGACTAACATTAAACCTCATGTATTAAGGCTTAATTCTTTCAAGGGGAATAAAAAAGGAAAGAGTTATCGTTATAAGTATTTCTGTAAAAGTAGATCCTTTAAGGCTAATTTTACTGAGTGTGAATTTAGCCATGTCAATTTTCGTGGTTCGATAATGACTTACTGTTGCTTTAAAAGAAGCAAATTCGAAGGGGTTGAATTTTTAGGAACAAATTTAAGAAATAGCAATTTTGAAAGTGCATATTTTAAAGATGTTGTTTTTGTCGGAGCCTTATTAGATAATTGTAAATTTAAAAGTGCACAATTTAATAATGTACTATTCGTAAATACCAATATTTCATACTGCAAGAATTTAGAAACTGATTGTAATGGTATAACATTCTGTTCTCAATATCCAAAAGTTAATATAAGTTCTAACTTGAAGGATGTCCTTGAGGAATTAAAGGAAAATAATTATATTACAAAATTTAAAGTCCTGCATCTTTCAACTAAAAAATATAATCATCTCAACATCAAACTATTATTAGACGAGTTCTCTGAGGAAAAATTAATTAAAGGATTGCGAAAGGCAAAGGATAAAATAAATAGAGATATTTGTACCTTAAGTTGTCTGACTAAATTTTTGCAAAGTCACCTAAAAATGTGATATGATTTTTTTGTCCTGCCTCACCAGTCGGGAGATTGGAAGCTAATGTTTATCGAGGACATGGCATAATAGCTGGCATTCAGGGAGTGATGTCTATGATAGGTGAGATTGCTACAATAACAGGCTTTTTAGCATTGATTATTGTCAAGATTATTGATTGTGTAAGTACATGCTCCCGATTGTTTGAGGTGAAAATATTTGAGTGACAACATAAGCATCTATAGTTTTGTGCATTTTTGTAATTGTCGGGAATGTAAAAGAAGTTGCTACATTAGGGGATTAAATTTTATTTTAGAATGCATAGTTTAGAAACGAAAACACTCATTATCTAGCTCACTTTTGCTCACACAATTGCTCACATTTTTTTGTTTAGGTACTATCTGCTGATATTCCGAATTGTTAAGTTACATATTGAAACATTGATATTACAAATGTTTAGATATCATCTATTAATACTTTTATCTGTAATTAGCCCCTCTCCCATTTTTGACAGGGTAGGGGTCGCTGGTTCGAACCCAGCACAGGTCATACACAGGAAAGTCCTTGATATTCAAGGGCTTTTTGCTATATTGATTATTTGATATCGTTAATACGAAGAACAAGGCGTATAAATCCAAGTGGATAGTGTATCTATGGACACGGATTATGGCAGTCAGAGGAACTATCCTGAAACATAATTTGTCCTGCAAATCTACGTAAAATATGTTAATCTTGTAACTGGAACAAAATTTCATAGAATCAGAGCTAGGTGTTAAAGCCGTTTATGTGCTTTAACTGAAAAGGGAAGTTCGGTGAAAATCCGACACGGTCGCGCCACTGTAAGTGACGAGAGAATCTAGATGAAGCCACTGTTCTACAAGAATGGGAAGGCCTAGAGGATCGAGGACTCACGAGTCAGGAGACCTGCCTAGCTGCGATGAATCATTTTTTCCTACGCGATATAGGAAGGAGGAGCGAATATATTTATGTGCTACTGTCATGGAATCATGCTAGCACATCGGCACCTTTCCTTATATTTAGGAAGGTGTTTTTTTGTTGGATAATATTTTATAGGTTAAGGAGAATCAGGTCATGTTGGGAAGTCATCAAAGAAGAATTGTTTCACTCGTATTATCTTTTTTATTATTGTTTCAAATTTTAGGATTATCACCTGTCCAAGCTTCAGGTACGGGGCGCGGTCAAGCAGGTACATATGATTTAAATAAGCTGTTAGAGGCCATAGATCAGACAAGTTCGCATATTGTAGCTGAAGAAGTCGATCATTGGGAAGAGGCAGCTGGTGTTGTCCTGTCGGAAACAGAGCTTCCAGCCTCTTACGCATATGAGATAAAACAAACCGTTATTGATGAGGTTTATGGTGTCACACATGATGTTTATGCACCGAAACAAGCGGCTGTTTATTCTGGCTTATTGTTAGGATTAGCAGCCGCTCAAGAAGACCCGCAGAATGTTGAGGGGACAGATTTGATCCAATTTATCTTGGATCATGCGGATACTCAATCCAATGTGAATGCGGCTACCTTTGCCCTGATTTCATTAGATTCAGGTGAGTATACGAACGCTAATCTGGAGGAATATAAAGCAGATTTAGTGCAGTTCTTACTAAATGAGCAGCATCCGAATGGCGGTTGGGATTACCTTGGGTATGGGGAGAAGGACTGGTCTGGCAATGACACAACACCAACGGTTGATGATACAGGCATGGCCATTACTGCGCTTGCACCCTACAGCGGAGACACAGACGTGCAAGATGCAATCGATTCAGCGATTGAATGGCTGGCAACCGAGGTCAACGCAGGCGGCGGTGTAACTTCGCCTTGGAACGGGGAGGACAGCCCTTCCAGTGTGGCACAGCTCATCATTGGACTGACTTCAAATGGTATCGATCCTACGAATGATGAGCGTTTTGTCAAAGCAGAAGGTAACCCTATCTCCAATTTATTAAGTCTTTATAATCATACGGGTGGATTTGGCGTTAATGATGCCTTTGGAACGCGGCAAGGCTTGCAGGCCTTGGTTTCCTTTAAATTACTCTTGGAAGGGAAAGGCTCATTTTATACGCAGCTGCAAGAAAGATCTACGGGTTCACTTGATTTATACACCGTTGCCGACATCGTAGATGCTGTTAGCACATCGCTTCTGCAAACGAAACCTGAGCCCAATTGGGAAGAGCTGTCAGGCATATTGCTTGCTGGTAGAGGTTTAACTGAAGCTCATCTGGATGCGATAAAGGCTTCGGTAATTGAAGCAGCGGAAAGCAGTGCCCAAGCTTCCACCTTGGTAGGAGCCATTCTGCAGGTGGTTGCCAGCGGCCATGATCCAGAATCCTTCGAAGGGATCAACTTAATCGAACGGCTGGCAGAGCGCCAAGATCTACAATCTTATGTAAACCAAGCCGCATTCAGCTTGATTGCTTTAAGTGATACAAGCTATGAAGTGTCTCAACTTGAAACGATTCAGAATAAATTAATTGATTATATTCTATCTAAGCAGCATCCGAATGGCGGTTGGGATTATTTAGGTTATGGTGAGAAGGATTGGTTTGGCAATGATACCAAGCCAACTGTGGACGACACAGGGATGGTTATTACGGCCCTAGCAGCTTATACAAGTGATCAAACGGTTCAGACTGCTGTCGATCATGCAGTGACATGGCTGGCAACCCAAGTTAACGCAGTCGGCGGTGTAACTTCGCCTTGGAGCGGTGAAGACAGCCCATCCAGTGTAGCTCAATTGATTATAGGGTTAACGGCTAATGGAATTGATCCTTTCAAGGATTCTCGCTTCAATAAATCAGACGGAAATCCATTAACAAATCTATTGTCTCTCTATAATGGCAACCAAGGGTTTGGTGTGAATGATGATTTTGGAACGCGTCAAGGGCTGCAAGCTTTATTGTCCTATCAATTCTTTCTAGAGCATAAGGGATCTTTCTTTGAAGTTTTAGGAAGTGTAGTGCCTGCAGAAGATGATGATGCGGGACAGTCGGATGGTGGGAAGGGTGGCGGCGATGATGTTCAACAGCCGTCAAAGAAATCTGTTCGTGTCACGGTAAAAGGCTTGAATAGCACTATCCTGTATGACGAAACGGTATCGATGACCCATCAAGCTACACCTTATTCTGTGTTAGTTGAGGTAGTGGGTGCAGATAATGTTGAGACTACAGGCTCTGGCAGTACTCTTTATGTTGCAGGCATCGATGACTTATCTGAATTTGATCATGGCGCAAAAAGTGGATGGAACTACACAGTAAACGGCAAGCTTTTATCCAACGGGGCTGATGCCTATGTATTGGACCATGGAGATCATGTCGTGTGGATTTACACTGCCAATTACGACAATGGACCTGATCCTGATTCAGGCACGATTCCTGAAACTAGCAAATCTGCAGATTCTGGTCCTGATATTGAAAGTGTACTGAATAACAACGAGGGTTTATCCTATAACAACCAGAAGCCCATTCATCAAGTAAGTACAACCCTGCATGTTGACTATCAATCGACCCCAATGTCGTCGGAGGAGATTCAGGAGCTGAAGCAGCTGCTGACCAATAACACGGTACAATTAACTGTAATTGCGGCTGTAAATGAAGAGACGATCATTACAGATGAAGTCAATGAATTGGTGCTGGTCATTCCAGCGGAAGCGCTAGAGTTTGAGACTTCAATTAATATAATAGAAGATACAACAATGGAGCTAGTAGAGTTGGTTTCACCTATTTACGACTTTGGTCCAGATGGGACTCAGTTTAATAAACCGATTCAGCTTGCGATAAAAGTAGCATTAGAGGATGTTGAGCTTGAACAACTGGCATTAGTGTGGCTGAACGAAGAAACGAACGAATGGATTCCGATTCCAGCTTCGCTTGATGCGAGTACAGGCGTGATCTCGGGCGTTGTTGACCATTTTACTAAATTTGCGGTCATTGATCGCTCAAAATTAGAACCAGTGCAAAAGACGATGGATGTTACTTCTCACATCAATCGATTAGTACAGTATTTAATTCAGAGTGATGAGCTGTCTGAATGGGAAGGCTTTGCGGTAGCTAGATCCGGGGCAGCAGTAACTAGCGACTATTTGTCTGACATTGAAGCATTGATTCAATCTCAGGATGGAAGCTTCCGAAAGGTTACGGATGTTGAACGTCTTGCCATTGCTGTTAAAGCGTTAGGCGGTGATCCGAGTAATGCCGCGGGTATTAACCTTATAGAGCAAATCTATCAACATGAACGCATGTTAAACCAGGGGATTAATGGTCCGATTTTTGCTTTACTTGCGGTTGAATTTACTCAAAGTCCAGACTCGGTTCAAGCGAGGTGGTCTAAAGAAAGTTGGATTCAGTATATTTTAGATAGCCAGCGTGAGGATGGGGCCTTCTCGTTAACAGCCGAGGATAAAGGGGCTAGTGTTGATTTAACCGCGATGGCAATTACAGCCCTATCCGATTATATGACTGAGAATGATAAGGTGAAGGAAGCCGTTGAAAGAGCTGTGGACTGGCTTTCAGAGCAGCAGCTTGATAGTGGAGGATTCCTTGAACTTGACGTTGAAAGCAGTGAGAGTACGGCGCAAGTGATCATCGCATTAACTTCTATTGGAATCGATCCCAGATCTCCTGATTTTACTAAAGCAGGCGGCGACTTAATTGAACATTTGCTCAGCTACCAGAATACAGATGGCGGGTTAAGTAATCTAAAAGCTCAAGGGTCTAATCAGATTGCCTCGGAGCAAGGATTAATGGCTTTAGCAGCATATGATCGCTATGTGAATGACAAGGCGAAATTGTTTGCCGCCGCTGAAGAACAACCCAGTGTTAAGAAATACGCGGACGATACGGATATTGCGGGCTATGCGTATACATCCGTCTATAAAATGAAAGAGCTGGGCATTATGTCTGGCATGAGTGAGAACCGCTTTGCCCCTATGCAAACGTTAACGAGAGCACAGCTTGTTAGAATTATCTTGGAAGTATTGAACATAGAGGCTGATTCAAGTCTCGATTCAAAATTCAAGGATCTTAACACTCAAGCTTGGTACTATGGCTATGTTGCTAAAGCAGAGAAACTAGGGATCGTAGCAGGAACTTCAGTCGAAAGCTTCTCACCCCATCAGCAGGTGACGAGAGAACAATTAGCCTTAATCGTTCAACGGGCACTGCAATTGGAGGTGCAGAATGAAGACAACGCTCAGATTCAAGGGTATCACGATATAAGCAAGCTTTCTGAACCTTCCAGGGTTGCTATCTACAGCCTGCAAAGTCATGGCATCCTAATAGGACATGCAGGACAGTTTAATCCCCATGGGCCAGTAACTCGTGAAATGGCAGCAGTGGTTGGTGACCGCCTCGTCAACTACATGTCTCATGAATAGATTAGGGGGAAGAGGGGATGCACCTCTTCCTTCCTTTTTTGGTCGAAATAAGGAGATGACTAAGATGATAAGTGATTTAAAGTTACGAATGGGCGTTATATTTACGATCGCCTTAATTATTGGACTGCTAAATGGATGTGGAGGTAACGATCACTCTCCATTGATGCCATCAATTGAAGTCACAGTCTCTGAAGAGAAGGTTAACGAAACTACAAGCAAGTCCCCGAGTAATCATGCAGCTAATGCTTCAGATCATGTTGGAGCAGCTGCGACGAACAACCCAGCGGATATGTCAGCATCAAATGAACCACTCAAGGAACAATTGGGTATATCAAGCCAAGACGGAGTCAGACAAGAAGCTTCAGAACGTTCCAGCATCGATAAGGTTCGAGGAACTAAAGATTCATCCATAACCACAAGTTCTTCCCCATCTTCGCAACAACCTGCATCAGCAGCTCGTATAGAAGCTTCAGAACCTTCCATGGATGAACAAACTACTGTAACTTTAACCATAACCGGGGATGAAGAAACGGGTGTGATACTATCATCCACCAAGGTAGAAATAGAAGAAGGGGACACCGTATTCGATGTTTTGGTCAAGGCAGTTAAGGAACATGATATTCGAATAGAATACAGCGGACGAGGTTCCAACACCTATATCGAAGGTATCGATGATTTATATGAATTCGACAACGGACCGACCAGCGGCTGGGTAGTTGGCGTAAATGGCACATTGATTCCTAAGAGCTCGGGGGCGGTAGAGGTTGAGCCCAGGGATCAAGTTGAATGGTTCTACACATTAAACCTTGGCAAAGATTTCAAAGAGGCTGAATGATGACAACACCGCACCGTGGATTCTACACCCTGCATCCAGCAGTTTCATTTATCTTTTATGGGGGCTATTTTTTATTCTCAATGCTGTTCCTGCATCCGATTTACTTATCATCGGCACTTCTAATTGGCATCATTATGAATTGGATGCATGACCATGGTAATAGCTTGAAGCGTTTTATTCTATGGTACATACTGACCTGCTTCGTTTTAAGCTTGTTGAATCCTTTATTCTCACATCGCGGCGAACACATCCTGTTTTATGTGATGAATCAACCTATTACATTGGAGTCTGTTATGTTCGGGGTTATTATGGCGCTTTCGATTCTAGTTTTATTAGCGGGCTTTCTATCGTTTAATCTGATCATTCAAGATAATAAGTTAATGTATCTTTTCTCGGCATCTACACCTAAATTGGCTTTGCTGGTCATTGTGGCGATTCGTTTTGTACCGCTGTTACTCAGGCGGCTTAATGAGATTATGATTGTTCAGCAAACTAAGGGGATTTCGGTCCACGAGGGTTCATGGATCGAGCGAGCAAGACATGGGATGACATTAGTTCAGATCTTGCTTTCTTGGTCTTTAGAAGAAGCAATGCAAACAGCAGATTCTATGAAAGCGAGGGGCTACGGGCTTAGAGCTAGAAGCTCATATATTTCCTATCGGTTAGACTATAGAGATGTGGTTGTACTCTCCGTGACCTTGCTATTAGGGATATTGTGCCTTATATGTTGGAGGCAGGGCTACGGGGTGTTGAACATCTATCCCTCACTTGAAGGGATTAAGCTGAGCGGGGCGGATTTAGTGACCTATTATGTTTATTTGTATTATTTACTAATACCTTTAGGCGTTGAAGGGGAGGAGGTGATCCGATGGCGATTTTCTCGATAAAAGATCTAAGCTTTTACTATCCTGAAGAAGAACAGGCCGTGCTTCGACAGATTTCATTGACGATAGATCAAGGGCAGTTTGTGGTGCTTTGCGGTCCTTCGGGTTCGGGTAAAACAACGCTTCTAAGACAGCTAAAGAAAGCAATTCGTCCGTCGGGTCGTCAGCTCGGAAGTATACAATTTCAAAGACAGCCTTTTGAAACTTATCCGTTAGAACAAGAAGCATTTGATATAGGTTATGTCTTTCAGGATCCTGACAACCAGATTGTGACTCATACAGTGTGGCATGAAATGGCGTTTGGACTAGAGAATATGGGATTTGAACCAAAGGATATTCGTAAAAGAGTTGCAGAGATAGCGAATGTATTCGGTATTGAACGTTGGTTTCGTCAATCTGTTCATGAGCTGTCCGGGGGACAAAAGCAATTGCTGAATTTAGCTGCAGTGTTGGCCATGAAGCCGAAGGTCCTGCTGCTCGATGAACCCACCTCTCAGCTTGACCCCATTGCCGCCAGGGAGTTCATACAAATGTTAAGTCTAATCAATCAGGAACTCTCCATTACGATTATTCTCAGTGAGCACCGACTTGACGGGTTGCTTGAATTAGCGGACCAATTAGTTGTTATGAAACAAGGAACCATTAAGTATCAGGGTGATCCACGTACTGTATTGCTTGACATGAGTCAGGCTAAGGATAGTCCTTTTACTGCTTATTTACCGAACATTCCTGAGTTGTATATGAGAATGGAACAAGGCAAGGCGCAGGGGAATAAGCTTCCTTTAACGATAAAGGAAGGGAAGGCGTGGCTTGACCCCATAATGAATATATCGGCTGTTGTGGAGAAGGAGTACCCCGCACTCGATGTGGATCGTCGAAGGGAATCACGCGTTCTAATGGAATGCAAGGGGATCAGTTACAGCTATGAGCAAACGATGCCTCCTGTCATCGATAAATGCACGTTTACTGTGTATGAGGGTGAATGGTTGATGGTACTTGGAGGTAATGGAACAGGCAAGTCAACCTTTCTGCAGCTATTAGCTGGCATTTTAGTGCCCCAGAGGGGCACAGTGCTTTATAATGGATTAAATCTTCATAAGCGGCGAGGCAAAGATAGATTCAAGAACATAGCCTACTTGGCCCAAAACCCCATGGCTAACTTCCTTCACGATACGGTAAGCTCAGAATTAGAGGCTGCCAGCACTGCCATTAGTAATGAATCAAAACTTCAAACTTACATTGATCAATTTGACATTCATGCTTTACTTCATAAACATCCATATGATCTAAGCGGCGGAGAGAAACAGGTCGTCGCGTTAATCGCAGCACTGTTGTCTGAACCCGAAATTCTCTTTTTAGATGAACCCACGAAAGGGATGGATCCTGATTTTAAGCATCACTTGGCGACTATTCTACAGGAATTAAACGATCAGGGTTTAACGATCGTTATGGTTACCCATGATATTGAATTTGCAGCTAAGTATGCATCACGATGTGCTTTATTGTTTGACGGAGATATGACCTATGAGGGGTCACCGCGTGCCTTCTTTAGTGAAAACTATGTTTATACAACGTCTATTAACCGCATGGTTCGTGAATATCTTCCCTTAGCTTTAACTCCAGAGGATGTGTTGAAACAATGGACTTAGGAAGAAAAACGTTGCGCCTCATTACGCTCCTTGGTTGCTTAGGGATTTTATTATTCACGTCCGTATTAGATGGGCAATATACCATGATCATTAGTTTTGTATTATTATTGTTAGTGATGCTGCCTTCTTTGCTTCGTTTTGAAACAAAGTTAACCGATGCCAGGCAAGTGGTACTCATGGCACTGCTTGCTGCAGCGGCCGCGGTAGCTAGAGTACCCTTCGCAGCGCTTCCGAGTATACAGCCAACCTCATTTATCATTATCGTGACAGGATTAGTGTTCGGGGCTGAGACAGGATTTATGGTGGGTTCCACGGCAGCTTTTGTCTCGAATTTCTTCCTAGGTCATGGACCTTGGACACCATGGCAAATGTTCGCATGGGGCAGCATGGGTTTTACGGCAGGCCTGTTAAAAGACACGGTGATGATGCGTTCTATGCCAGGTAAGCTGGTGTTCGGATTTATTTGGGGCATTCTGTTTGGCTGGATCATGAATCTATGGTTTCTGATCGGTTTCATGCTGGAGAATTTCAATTTAAATATGGTGATCACCTCATTTGCGGCCAGTTTTTATTTCGATCTCATGCATGCATTGGCAAATGTATGCTTCCTTCTCTTATTCGCGAGCAGTTGGATGAACGTTTTATCCAGGTTTAGAAGGAAACTATCAGGGACGCAAGTGGATAATCATTGACTATACAGAAGTCCTCGATTGGCGAGGGCTTTTTTCTATCCATTGTTGGAATTTATAGGATTGTATAGTAATCTATTGCTTGCATCTATTTACATAAAACCCATGTTTGAACAGAAGAGAGGTGTCGTGAGTGACAGATGTTCGACGAACCCGCAGATCAGCTAAGTTTCGCATAGGGAAGGAACATGTGATTGTAATCATCTTATTAATTATTCCTTTATGCATTACAATATTCCTAATGTTCCCGTCCTACCGGGAGTTTACCTCAAGAGGCCAATTAGTGCCCGTATCCGATTTAGGGATCGATAGCAGTGTATATTTCACCTATGTCGAAAGTGGTATGACGCATAATTTATACGAATACATTGCTGTCCAATTCTCTTTCCGTGATAAGCAGTTAAGCTTCACTGCGATCGAGCAAGAAGAAGTTCCAATCAACGAAGAAGGTTTATATGAAAGTGAAAGTTTAGTGGATACGGTGGAATACGCGGTTGAAGCGGCCTCTTCGATCGTAGAAGAACCCGCCCCCGCTGAGGATAGATTGATTTTAACCGAAGAGATTGTCACCAAGCTGGAAGGCTACTCTGGAAGTTCGTTGGGATTGATGGTCGGTATCGGATTATATGAGGAAGAGCAGGGAATTCAGTTCGCTGATGCCCTTCAATTAAAAATTGCCGGCACCGGTTCATTAGAAGAAGGTGGCCGGGTGCAGACGATTGGCTCATTGGAACAGAAATTGCTGGGTGCAGAAGATGAAGGCGTCGATCTGTACTTTGTCCCTGCCGATTATGAATGGATGGGGGAAGCGGGCAATGAGGCGGAAGCAGAGCGGGTGAAACGACATTACGATTTGAGGCTTAACATTGTTCCAGTGCAATCGCTGGATGAGGCTATTGCCTATTTGAAATCACAAATATCAGGAGGATCAAAACCATGAATCAAATGAAATACACAACAACCTACACTTCAAAAGTGGTAGGAAGAGTACTCAGCCTATTACTATTAATCGATCTAACTATTTTTGCTGCTATTGCATGTTTTACAGCCTTTTATGCGTATAGTTATGACACGTACGCGCAATACTTAGCATCAATTGACCAGACATTGATGTCATTTGGCTCTATACTTTATATCATTTTAGTGATTGTTTTTCTGATCTGGCTTGTCCGAGTTCATGCCGCTATCAAAGAGCGTCATGCTGACTATCCTATTAATACGTTTGGGGCTATAGTTCGCATGCTGCCGATTGTGAATATATGGGGAATTGGAAGTACATTTTCAAATATAGGGAATTATTTTAATCGTCATGAAGCGCTGCATCGCCATGCGAATTTCATTCTGAAGATGATCGTGCCATTATATATTTTTATATTTGTAGAACGAGGAATAGATCGGCATATCTCGAGAAATCCATTGGACGTGTCGGATGAAGTTGTATTCATTGGTTCTTTAATCAATGCCTCGACCATTGTTGTTTATTACATCATGACAAGAACCATCAATAGTGGAATTTATCAGTTGGTTCAGTTACAAGATATATCCGGCGATCATAAGGCTGATTTAACGGATCATCCATCATCTGATACCACCGCACCCCCGCTGTCTTAATCTTCACAAGAATAACGTTCTTACTTCTAGGGCCCTTGTTGTTCAAGGGTCTTTTTGTGATCACTATAGGCCATTTACTGGTATTACAAAAAATTAGTACTATACGCTTGCGATTATTTTCAATAAGATGATGTCATCAGAACACAACGAAGTTCAACAGTATTCGTAATAAGAAGTAAGGGTTGGGTTTAACGACGGGGAGGGTACATACAGATGAACAACAGAAAAGTTAAAATCCTAGGAACGGGAAAATATTTGCCAAGTCGCATTGTGACCGCGGAAGAGCTGGACCATACTTTAGGCTGCAAACCAGGCTGGGTATTGAAGAAGTCAGGGGTGTCCAAGCGACACTTTATTACAGATGAAACAACGGCTTACATGGGGGCTCAAGCGGCGATACAAGCGGTGAACGCGGCTGGTCTAGATCTAAGTGATATAGATTGTATCGTATGTACAAGTGCTGTGCCGCAGCAGCCTATCCCTTGTACAGCGGTGTTAATGCAGAAGGAATTGGGGCTTGAACGCTCAGGTATTCCTGCATTTGACGTGAATGCTACGTGTTTGGGATTCTTAGCAGGGTTGGACCTTTTATCTTACATGATAACGGGAGGGCGCTACCGCAACGTGCTGTTGATCTCAAGTGAAATAGCATCCATTGGGTTAAATTGGAGCCAAACCGAAAGCTCAATCCTATTCGGTGATGGGGCGGCGGCGATGGTGCTCGTTCCTAGCGAAGCAGATGAATCATCGGCCGTACTAGCTTCTCGATTAGAGACGTACAGCTGGGGCGCTGAATTTTCCGAGATTCGGGGAGGCGGTACGGCCTTGCCAGCTACACAATTTAGCGAAGATGAAAGGGCAGCTTATTTGTTCGATATGCAAGGAGAGGCTATCTTTAAACTCGTGTCCAGATTGCTGCCAGACTTTATGATGAGGTTATTGGAGCCGATCAATGGACATATGCATCAAATGAAGAAAGTTATACCGCATCAAGGCAGTGCGATGGCCATGCGGTTACTTCAGAAGAAACTGCGGATATCTGACGGACAGATGATGAATATTATCGGGCAGCATGGGAATACGATTTCGGCATCCATACCGATGGGGATACATGAAGCAGTCATGCGCGGTGAGATTGAAAGAGGCGATCGGTTCATGCTGCTAGGCATGGCAGCTGGGGTTTCGATGGGCGGGATGATCCTTGACTATTAAAGCTAAGCGCGTACTGCTAACAGGCGGGCGGGCACCGGCTTCTCTAGAGCTGGCAAGACTGCTGGCTGCCGCAGGACACGAAGTGTTCGCAGCCGAGAGCATTGCCTTCCCTTTGACGAGATTCAGCAACTGTATCCGTCAGTCATTTCGGATTGCTTCGCCAAGGGAGGATGAACAAAGGTTTGTTGGTCAGCTTATAGGATTGATCCGTGATTATCACATACACATTCTAATTCCAACCTGTGAAGAGATCTTTTATGTATCAAAAGCGTATCATCGTATCAGCGAGTACTGTGAGGTGTTTACCAGACCCATTCATACGTTGCGGATGCTTCATAGCAAATGGGAATTTATCCGATGGTTAAATAAAGAAGGAATGCAGGCACCGGACACATGGATTTTACACGATATTCAATCGTTACAACTTATTCTAAAAAAGGTGGACCCCCTCGAACAAGGGGAATGGATTCTGAAGCCCGAATTTTCGAGATTTTCTTGCAATGTCCAGACCTTCAAGGGGCATGATCTCTCTGATCTTGATATGAATCGAGGGAGCACCTGGGTGCTTCAGCGGTTTATTCACGGGACGCAGATCTGTACGTTTGCTGTATGCAGAGAAGGGCGTGTACTCGCTTATTCAGCCTATGCTCCTTCTTATACAGCCGGTGGGGCAGCCATTCATTTTGAAATGAATGAACATCCATCCGTAAGACAGTGGGTAGAACGTATAGCTGAGGCGCTTCAATATACAGGACAATTGGCTTTTGACCTTATCGTAACGGGAGACTCGGTGATGGATATCTATCCGATTGAATGTAACCCGAGGTTAACGAGCGGAATCCATTTATTCACAGAAGCAGATTCCTTAGATCAAGCTTATCTTAACCCTGATCAGAAAGGGATGATCATCCCGCATCAAGCCTTTCGTTCAAACGTTGCTCTAGCCATGTTCATATATGGTCTGCCTGCCGTTCGTTCATTCCATGAATTTAAACATTGGCGACAGGCTAAGAAAGGCGCGCGAGATGTTCTATTTCGCAGGAACGACCCCCTGCCTTTGTGGGGTCAATTGTTAACGTTATCCATATTCTGGATGAGAAGCCGCAAGACGAATCGTACGATGATCGAAAGTTCAACCTCAGATATAGAATGGAATGGTGAGTTATGAAGGTGTTGGTCACTGGCGCAACTGGATTTTTGGGTAAACAAACCGCAAGTAGATTACTTGCAAAGGGGCATCAAGTTACCGCATTGGGGAGGAATCCCTTAATAGGGCTTGAGTTAGAGTCAATGGGTGCTCATTTTGCAGCTGTAGAGTTGAACGATAAGCACGCTATGATCCAGCATTGCCAAGGGAAAGAGCTGGTCATCCATTGCGGTGCATTATCTTCCCCATGGGGCAAGTTCAAGTCATTTTATGATGCGAATGTGCTTGGCACGAGACATATCGTTGAAGGCTGTATGAAGTATGATGTATCTCGATTGATTCATGTGTCGACGCCTTCGATATATTTCGAATACCGTGATCGCACCATGATCAATGAGCAGAGCCCATTGCCTAAGCAGGCGGTGAACGCTTATGCACATACGAAGAAAATGGCAGAAGCCCTTGTAGATGAAGCTTATCACTCAGGCCTTCCAGTTATCACTTTGCGACCAAGGGCTTTATTCGGACCGGGTGACAACGCGATATTCCCTCGGCTCATCCGAGCCAATCAACAACGGTTTGTACCACTCATTAACAAGGGGCAAGCCGTGATTGATATTACTTATATTGACAATGTGGTAGATGCTGTCATGCTCGGCATTGGTGCGCCTAAGCATGCTCTAGGCAACAAATATAACATAACCAACGGAGAACCGAAGCCGCTGAAAGAGCTTTTGGATGCGGTGTTTGCGGCATTAGATATGCCTGTAAGGTACCGTAAAATTTCATATCCTTCGGCGGATCGATTCGCAACGCTGATGGAATGGGGGTCAAGGCTGTTCACACAAGGCCGCATCGAACCGTTATTAACTCGCTATACGGTAGGGACTTTAGGATTTACACAGACTCTAGATATTTCAGCTGCAAAGCAAAATTTACAGTATACACCTCGAATCAGCCTAGATGAAGGCATCACAATGTTCGCGGCATGGTGGAGGGATCAACATGAAATCGGTTAAATGGACACTTTTTACATCAGGTTATTGCAAGCAATTAGAGGCAGTGTCGATCGCAGGCGGCAGACTTAAGTCGATTCGATTTCCTGCTTTATTCTCCTTAATTGAACATCCTGAGATGGGGCCTATATTGTTTGATACGGGTTACGCTAACCATTTTGTTGAAGCGGTGAAGTCATTTCCTAATCGATTGTACGCTTTGACAACGCCAGTATGTTTTCAAGCCGAAGACAGCACGGTTCATCAGATCAGTCGATTAGGCTATCGTCCTGAAGATGTGGGAACGATCATTATTTCGCATTTTCATGCGGATCACTTCGCTGGGCTAAGGGATTTTCCCAAGGCCCGATTCATTTGTACCCGTCAAGCATACGCTTCTGTTCAACATTTGAAAGGGTGGGCAGCAGTGAAACACGCCTTCCTGCCGGAACTGCTGCCAAGTGACTTTGAATCAAGATTACACGTCATTGAGCCATCACAGCGCATTGAATTGCCTGAATCATATGCTCCTTTATCATATGGCTATGATGTATTGGGAGACGGGAGTATGGTTGCTCTCGATTTGCCGGGGCATGCAGCAGGACAGATTGGATTGTGGGTTCATGACGAGAAGCTTGGAGATGTATTGTTAGCTGCAGATGCAGCTTGGTCTAGTCAAGCGATTAGAAAGCACACACTGCCAAGCCGGGTGGCCTATCTCATTAAATCAAACCCATCTGAGTACCGTAAGAACTTCAGACTCTTATGTGAGCTGAGCAGAGTTCGTCCTGATCTGACGATTATTCCATCTCATTGCAGTGAAATGGAGGAGGCATGGGTACTGCGACAGGGGGATAAACCATGAACAGCATACGGGAAAAATGGGAGTTTATACGCGCTTACGGTCGAACCCAATGGGCGCCAAAGTTTCATACAAGAGAGCAATTGCTAAGTTGGCAGAACAGAAAAGTTCAACGGTTTCTAAAGAAAATGCTGCCCCACTCTCCTTTTTATCAGGATTATTACAGGGGGCTTAAACTGGAAGACTGGCGTACTTTTCCGATGATAGAGAAGCAGCTCATGATGGAGCATTTTTCTGCATTAAATACGCTTGGAGTGTCCAAAGATGAGGCTTTCCGTATCGCTTTACAAGCGGAGGAAACAAGAGACTTCTTGCCGATGATCGGGGAGGTTACTGTGGGCTTATCCTCGGGGACTTCCGGCAATCGCGGGCTTTTTCTGGTCAGTGCGGCGGAACGCGCGGCATGGGCTGGGACGGTGCTTGCGAAGCTGCTGCCCGGATCATTATTTACAGAACATCGGATTGCGTTCTTCTTAAGAGCCAATAGCAATTTATACCGATCGGTTAAAGGGGCCCGTATCCAGTTTGAATTTTTCGATTTACTTTGTCCGCTTGAAGACCATCGCAGCAGATTAATAGCCTATCAGCCCACGATACTTGTAGCTCCGCCTTCCATGCTGAGATGGATAGCAGAGCAGGTTAGAGGCGGCAGGTGCAATATACGTCCGAATAAAATCATCTCTGTAGCGGAGGTACTGGACCCACTCGATCAAATATATCTTGAAGAGACCTTTAAGCAGCCGATTCATCAAGTGTATCAATGTACAGAAGGGTTCTTGGCTGCGACGTGCTCATATGGAACGATTCATCTTAATGAGGATATCGCCGTGATTCAGGAATACCCTATATCGGTTAGTCCAGATGAAACAAGATTTATGCCCATCATAACTGACTTTTCGAGAACGGCGCAGCCCATTATACGCTATCGCTTAAACGATATCTTGGTGAAGCGTGACAAGCCGTGTCCGTGCGGTTCAGTTTTTCAAGCTATAGAACGTATTGAAGGTAGAAGTGACGATGTATTCTTTCTTCGGCATGAACAATCAGGCCAGCCAACAATGATCTTTCCTGATTTTATTACTAGAGCAGTAATTCAGGCTTCTGAACACATTGCTGAATATAGAGTGACGCAGCATAGTGAGAATGAGATTGAGATATCTCTAAAGCTTACTGACGGTCATACTGAGGATCATGATAGATCATATGTGCAAGAACAAGTTCAGATTGGATTCGTTCGTTTGTGCCACAAAATGAATGTTGCCGTACCACAGTTATACTTTTCCGACTTAAACCACAAGCCAAGTGTAACGAAGCTTAGAAGAGTGGTGAGAATTTGGGACGGGCCTGACTTAGGCCCGCAGTTTTGAGCGGGGATCAAGCTATTCTTATAAACCTGCCTTTTGAATCATAGGGATGGCCGCTCTATTGATAACCTGCTCTAGCAGTTTCCATCCCCGTTGTTGACGGCGTGGCAGGTGATCCCAATATACAGCATTGTATTCAATGACTGGGATTGCACCTCTTGATTTCTTAAAGCTGGCCGCACCAGAGCTTCTGTGCAATACATAACCAAACTTCTCCGATTCGTCATTTAGGTAGGCAGTGAGCATGCGATAAAGTCCTCGCTCACGCGGCAAAGAGGTGTCGTAACCTAACAGCGGGGTAGTCATGATGCCATCACGTACAAAGTAACCGAGAAAACCATCGATGCGATCGTCTTGCCGAAGCGCAGTCATACGAAACCAGCCCTCGGTCAAACCTTGTTTGAAATATTCTAAAGTAAATTGCGGGTTATGGTGCGAATATTGATGAATGTATAGGGCGTTATATAGCTCTAGACAGCGCTCAAGATCACCAGTCATATGAGGTTCCAAGGGCTGCCATTCATACTGGGCCTTCTCCGCCGCCAAACGATCTTTCTTCAGCTGTTTCCTCTGTTTAGCAGTTATCTCCTTCATAGGTTTAGCAAAATAGACCTGCCTGCTTCCTATCAAACAATACTTCTGTTGATTTAAAATGGAATACAGAGATTCACAGCTATAGGGATTTATCGAACGAAATACAATCGCACGGTCTGGAAACTGCTCTTTTAAATACACGGTGATCGAATGGACCTGTTCTGCTGTCAATTTAGGATACAGGTTCGTCGATAAGAACCAGTTGTTCACATATACAGCACGATTAATTTGACTGAATGTTAGCAAATGACCCAGCATATTTAGGATGCCTGCGAGACTTTTCTCCAGTAAAGGACGGCGCAGCTCTTTGAGTTCTTCTTTGGCATAAGTGATGTACTGATTATAAGTAGACGCAACATAGG
>CAYUSG010000008.1:24350-27737 GCA_964447355.1 uncultured Paenibacillaceae bacterium | reverse complement strand
CAACATAGGAGCTATTGTAATTACGTTCAGTCAATACTAATGGAAGTATAATATCATCAATGCGCAGCAGCTTTATTGAGGCATCTACATTCTTAATGTAGCGGGAGACGCCGTGTTCCAGGAATGGGAGCCAATAACGTTTCGCATACTGAGCATTACACGACCCCGGGAATGTCAGGTGTTGTATGGTGTGTTTATCGAACATTTTAATGTGCCGCATGATTGGAGGCCGCTTGCTGTCTTTTTTGAATATTGTGCATTCCCATAATGACGCAAGCAAGTTCATAGTCATTTAATTCTTCTGATTGATTGTCAAGCTCGAAAGCTCCCGAGGCAAACCAGCCGTTCACTTTAGCAAATTTCGCTACGCATTGACCCGATGCATTGAATACTTCGTATGCTTTTGAGAAGGCAGGGGAGGTGATAGAATAGCTTCCTCCGTCGAGCGTTTCATAAGTATATTTCTTGGTGAAGAAAGCGAACCTTGACCGAAGTACACCTGCCTCATGCCCCCTTGCATCCCTAATTCTCCATTTATTCGAAAACGTACGGAATGCCCCGCTGTACATTAAGCTTCGTCCTGGACCGTATACGTCAATGGAAGAACCGAAGGCGTCTTTGAGATCCAACATTCCCGCATCCTCTTGTTGTTCATTTAAAATGTCAGTTTGGCCTGCACTAAAAAAATTATCTCGAAAATACAGCTTCAATTGCCTCACTCCTTTGATACTCAATACGCAAGTTTATGATGAAGGGTTGCATCATATATTGATAAAAATTTTAGGAGAGCCTGCGCTGGAAGCAATCTTTGGTGTTTATTATTGTCAATATTGGTTAATTCAACTTGTACTGTCATATATAAATGTATACAATAAAAGTGTATTTATATAAAAGGGGGACATGAGTATGAGAAAGAACAAGAAATTGGGAGTTTCCGTAGTACTAATCTTGGCTTTATCCATGATCCTAGCAGCATGTGGCGGAGGGAACAATGTAACAGTGGATCCTGGTGGAAATGAAGGTAACGCCACCACAAGTGATCCGAAACTGCTCAGTTTAGTAACGGGCGGTACGGGTGGTACATATTATCCTCTTGGCGGACAGATTGCTAACATTATTACCGATGCTACGGGAGTTGAGACCACAGCGCAAGTATCGAACGCATCAGCAGAGAATATGCAGACATTGCATGCTGGAGAAGCTGATATCGCTTTTACACAAACTGATATTGCCAGCTATGCAAAAGAAGGTAAGCTAATGTTCGAGGGTAGTGCTATTGATTCAGTAAGTGCAATCGGTACACTTTATCCAGAAACGATTCAAATTGTAACTTTGAAAGACAATGGAATTACTTCGGTTGAAGATTTAAAAGGTAAGAAGGTGTCTGTAGGCGCGCCAGGCAGCGGTACGTTCGCTAACGCTGAACAAATTCTGGAAATTCATGGTATTACTATGGATGATATTAATGCGCAGCATTTAGCTTTTGACGAGTCAGTTGAAGGCATTCAAGACGGCAACATTGATGCCGCGTTCATTACTGCCGGTACACCAACAGGATCAGTTGAAGGCTTAGCAGCCGTAAGAGACGTTAATATCATTGGCATTGCAGAAGAGAAAATTAACGCGTTGATTGAGCAATATCCTTACTATGCTAAAGACGTTGTTAAAACCGGAACCTACAAGCTGGAATCGGATGTAACAACTGTGGCCGTCCAGGCTATGTTAATTGTACGCTCAGAGCTCAGTGAAGAGTTAGTATACAACATTACGAAAGCATTATTCGATAATACAGATCAAATTACACATGCCAAAGGTGCGTTTATCACAGCTGAATCTGCACTAGACGGTGTAGGTATTGACTTACATCCGGGTGCTGCAAAGTATTTTGAGGAAATGGGATTGCAATAATTAATCAATCCAACAATTGTAATAAATATAGACCGAGTACTCATGTCTCGGTCTATATTTTTAACTAAACATACTAAGGAATCAATATCATAAGGCTGCTGATGATGAAATTGATTCAAAGATGTGAGGGAGACATCTTGCGAAGCATACATGATTTGGGACGAAAGCGAATACAGTTAATTGTACTGTCACTTATAAGTTTGTTCTTATTTAGTCTTATTCCCTTCTATCCCGTTGTTGCTTTTGAAGTAGAAAATTCTGGGAAGACCATAGCCTACCTGCCCCATAAAGAAGGTATGGAATTCCACATTAAATATATTCATTCCATTCATCTAACCCCTGTAATTGAATCTTATACTGTACGAGAAGATGAGCTGGTTCAGAACCAGTTGATATTCGAAGCTTATGGTATCGGGATGCCCTCTAACGCCGAAGGCAATGAAGTATTCAGGGAGCAGGATGGAAAGCACATCATCAGTAACATGAATCGTTCTTTTGAACATATTGATATGCGAGTGGCGAGGGTAACAGCAAGCCAAGAGCTTATAATGGGCGAGAAAATGATTCCTTTTACTTCATTTGCAGCTCGAGGCGCTTGGATACGGATGAATGTGAAGGATATTAATATATGGAACTTGCTATTAAGGAGGGATCTGCTTGACGAAACAACGTGAACCCCGCGAATTAAACAATGTTGTCCCTGCGACAAACGATACAGAGAAATCTACACTTACGCATGAGGACTTTCATATCAATGAAGATCAAATGGATGAAATTATGGCAAAATATGATCCTGAAGCAGGTTCAAGGCGTTTAACGGGTGTGTTGGGCTGGATTGTGATTATTGGTTTATTATGCTTTTCATTGTATCAGCTGTATACAGCAATTTTCGGCGTATTCACAGCTCAGATTCAGCGTTCCGTTCACTTAGGTTTTGCATTGGCACTTATTTTCTTATTGTTCCCTGCTTCGAAAAAACTAAGAACACAGAAGATATCGAAACGAATGATGCAAATTCCGTGGTACGATGCAATCCTATCCTTGGGAGGCATCGCCGTAGGTCTCTACTGGCCGCTGAACATTAATGAGCTTGTTATGAGGGTTGGGCGAATTAATGATATAGACTTCGCCATAGGGATTCTCGCTATCATATTAGTTCTCGAAGCAGCAAGACGGGTAGTAGGCTTGCCGATTACTCTGATTGCGCTTGTATTTTTGATCTATGCTTACATGGGGCCTTACATGCCGGGTTTCTTATTGCACAAGGGAATTAGTATCGAACGGATTGTTCGTACGATGTTCTATAGTACAGACGGGATATTAGGTACGCCAATCGCCGTGTCAGCGACCTTTATTTTCCTGTTCCTACTATTTGGTTCATTCCTTGTAAAGACTGGCGTCGGTCAGTATTTTAATGATTTAGCCTTAGCTGTTGCAGGACGTGCCGTTGGAGGGCCTGCTAAGGTTGCTGTATTCTCC
>CAYUSG010000008.1:0-24340 GCA_964447355.1 uncultured Paenibacillaceae bacterium | reverse complement strand
ATTCTCCAGTGCGCTGCAAGGGACTGTCAGCGGCAGTTCAGTGGCCAACGTTGTAACGTCAGGTTCATTCACGATTCCGATGATGAAGAAATTGGGATATAATAAAGAATTTGCTGGCGGTGTTGAAGCGGCGGCTTCAACAGGTGGTCAATTAATGCCTCCAATTATGGGAGCGGCCGCATTCCTAATGGTAGAGTTCATTGGGGGTATCAGCTACTGGGAAATCGCCAAGGCGGCGGCTATTCCAGCTGTGCTTTATTTCACGGGTATTTGGATCATGACACATTATGAAGCTAAACGATTAGGACTTAGAGGTTTAAGTAAGGAAGAAATGCCAGACCGGAAGGAAATCCTGAAGAAGCTTTACTTGTTATTGCCGATCATTAGTATTGTTGTTCTGTTAATGTCAGGAATGACCGTTACAAGGGCGGCGCTTTGGTCTATTGTCGTTTGTATTCTGGTAGGGGCAATTAACAAAGAGACCCGCATGGGGCCCAAAGCTTTCATAGAAGCATTGGTGGATGGGGCTAGAACAGCGCTTGGTGTTGCTGCAGCTACAGCCGCTGCAGGGATTATCGTTGGTGTAGTGACACTTACGGGCCTAGGTTTGAAGCTGGCTAATGGATTGATTGACTTGGCTGGCGGGCATCTATTACTTACACTGTTCTTCACGATGGTTGCTGCAATTATTCTTGGCATGGGTTCACCCACAACAGCCAATTATATTATCACTTCAACGATTGCGGCACCGGCATTAATATTGTTAAGTGTTCCTGATTTGTCAGCGCATATGTTTGTTTTCTATTTTGGCATTGTGGCTGATATCACTCCGCCTGTAGCATTAGCGGCTTTCGCAGCATCGGGTATATCGGGGGGAGAACCGATACGAACGGGTGTGCAGTCATCCAAACTAGCCATAGCAGCTTTTATTATCCCATACATCTTTGTGCTCTCGCCGGAGCTGCTTATGATTGATACGAATTGGCAGGAGCTTGTTTGGATTTTAATTACTTCTGTAACAGGGATGCTGTCTATAGGTATCGGGATGATTGGATTCTGTATGCGGAAATTGTATTGGTTCGAACGAGTGATTGCCATTGTTGCGGGTATCATGCTGATTTATCCCGAAGGGATAACGGATGCGATCGGTCTGTTCATTTTCCTTGGTCTCTATGGTTCTCAGTACCTTACAGCACGAAGGGAAAAGCTTCAATCAAGATCTTAGAAAGTTTAATCAACCTAGTTGATGCCATTGCATATTTGCCGTTTTCTTATATGCAATGGTATTTTTCTGTGCCGATAATTCGAAAGGATGAACATAGAAAGGACCGCTAATATGACCTACAAGACTAAGCTTTATGCTGGATTCGGAACAATCATCGTATTGGCCGCAGTTCTATTCTTCATTGTGATTCAAATGTTAACAGAACACAATCAGAACACTAACGAGTTGATTAATCTTCAATATATGAAGATACGTCATGCGAACGAAGTGAGATCTAATGTCAGTTTTATAGATAAAGATGTCAATGAATTAGTATTCTTTAACAATCAAGCCTTAGACAATCAGATGATAACGGATATTGGTATTCGTGATAATCGGGCCGTTAATGAATTATCTATTCTTAATCAATTATTAATGCTGCCTAAGGCCACGGAGCTGATGAAGGAGATAGAATCCTATTATTTTAGTTACATAGCTAACGTCGATGAACTCATGTCGCTCCTTGGAAGCGGGGAAACTCAAGAAGCATTGAACAAGCTGTTAATTGAAGCGGAATATCAAAAGTCGATGCTTATTGATAGATTAGAAGCATTAATTCAGTTTCAAGAAGGGGTAATGAATGAGTCGATCGAAGCATCTGAAGCCGATTATCGGCAACTATTACATATCTTAATAGTCATTTCGGTGATCGCATTAATAATCATTGTTACGTTTTCAATCGTAGTGGTGCGCAATCTTACGGGGTCAATGTCCCGTGTAAGGGACGTATTGCGTGATTTAGATTATGGATCAGAACAACTGCCTCGTCTTAATATCAGCACTAACGATGAAATGGGAGAGATTGCTGCTGCTTTTAACGGAATGGCACATAAACTTGAGGAACAGGTACGCCTTGAGCGAATTCATATGGAGGCGATTGAAGATGACCGCTGGCTAAATTCCAAGGTGGCTGAATTGTCAGTGCTGTGCCAAGGTATATTAGATTTGAACTTACTGGCGTCCCAGTATATCAACGCGATCGTACCGATGGTAAATGCCCAATATGGTGTGTTTTATTATAAGGAGGTTCGCGAAGATGAAGCAAGGCTAGTGCGTCTGTCAACCTATGCCTTTAATGATGATTCGGTGTCAGGAAGCCCGTTTTTACGCTTAGGTCAAGGTTTAGTAGGACAATGCGCGCTTGAGAATAAACCTTTATTTGTAGAGAAAGTGCCTAAGGATTATTTGAAAATCACCTCTGGGCTGGGGATGTCTGATCCCGTTAGTATCTTTATTCAACCGGTAAGCATCAATGGTCAAGTGAATGCCGTATTAGAGCTTGCAACGCTAAGTCCGCTCAGCGAATTGCATCGATCAATGCTGAATGTAGCAGCTAGTTATCTAGGAATTACACTCAATCGTATTGAGAAACATATGCTGGTTGAAGAGCTGCTGAGGGAGTCCCAGACGGTGAATGAAGAACTACAGACACAATCTGAAGAACTTCAGCAGCAGAGGGAAGAATTGAAATCCATGAATGATGTGTTGGAAGCCCAGAATCTAATTTCTGAACAGAAAACGAAAGATTTGGAAGTCATTCGTATGGAATTAGAAGAGAAAGCTTATCAAGTTGAGCTGGGTTCTAAGTACAAATCAGAATTTCTAGCCAATATGTCTCATGAATTGCGAACACCGCTTAATAGCCTGCTCATCCTAGCTAAGATGTTGATGGATAATCAAGATAACAATTTAACGGACAAGCAAGTGGAATTTGCTAGAACGATCCATTCGTCAGGCTATGAGCTGCTTCAGCTCATCAATGATATTTTGGATCTCTCTAAGATAGAATCTGGGAAAATGGATGTTCATCTGGGCAAAGTGTTTCTTTCGGATATCGTTCAATATGCAGAGCAGCAATTTGGTCATGTTGCTGATCAGAAGGGGATTGAATTTGTCGTTAAGATCGATGCAGACTTGCCTCTCTATATACAAACGGATGAATTAAGATTAAGCCAAGTGCTCAAGAACTTGCTAACTAACGCTTTTAAATTCACTGAAGACGGTTGTGTCAGTTTACATCTATCTCAAGTAAATAGACAAGATGAATGGGGGACGCATTCTGAGCCGATGATACAATTCGCAGTATCTGATACGGGTATAGGAATACCACACAATAAGCATCAAATGATATTCGAAGCCTTCAGTCAAGCTGATGGGACGACAAGCCGCAGATATGTTGGCACTGGATTAGGTTTGTCCATTTGCAGGGAACTGGCTCATTTACTTGGGGGACATGTCAGTGTAACGAGCGCAGAGAGTAAAGGGAGTACGTTTGTATTACAACTGCCATTTGAATTGAATAATGCCAATAATGGATCGGTGCCAATAATCCAAAGTTTTGAAGAGACGGCTGCAAGCATAGAAACTCCACCAATTGACAAGGATTCAAGTCAACAAGAAGAGACGAGTACTATTTCAACGGATGGACTTGAAAAGGTTTTATCACAGAAGAAGATTTTGTTAGTAGATGACGATATGAGGAACGTTTTTGCGCTGACGAGTGCACTGGAGTCAGAAGGCATAAAGGTTGAATTCGCAGTGAATGGGAAGGAATTCCTCGAGAAGCTCCAACAGAGCGAAGATTATGACCTTGTGCTTATGGATATTATGATGCCGGAAATGAATGGCTATGAAGCAATGCGGCAAATTAGGCAAAGGCCTGAATATCAAAGTCTGCCCATTATAGCTCTAACAGCAAAAGCAATGATGGAGGATCGTCAAAAATGTATTGATGCAGGGGCATCTGATTATATAAGTAAACCGGTGCATTTAGAACAATTATTCACATTATTACGTGTGTGGTTGTATACCTAACAACAGGGGAAGAGAAGATGAATAATAACACAACCATAAGGAATCAGGAATGCTGCCGCTTAGAGAGAATTGAAATCGAACTGCTGCTAGAAGCCATGTATCATCAATATGGGTATGATTTCAGGGACTATGCCTTCTCCTAAATACGAAGAAGAGTATGGCATAGTGTGCAAAGGGAGAAATTGCAAACGATTACCGCATTAACCGATCGTATGCTGCACCAGCCAAACGTTTTCGAAAGCATAGTTGCTGATCTCTCAATTACTGTGACAGAAATGTTTCGAGACCCGGAATTTTTCAGATCGTTTCGAACTCATGTAATACCTTTACTTCGCGAGCTTCCATTTATTCGAATTTGGCATGCGGGGTGTGCAACAGGACAAGAGGTATATTCGATGGCTATTCTACTTTATGAGGAAGGCTTGTATCATAGATCTAGAATTTATGCCACGGATATGAATGATGGGGTACTTAAAATGGCCCGAGCGGGACAATTTCTGTTAAAACATATGAAGCAGTATACGAATAATTATGTGCAATCTGGCGGAAACAGAGAGTTCTCTGAGTACTATTCAGCAAGTGCAAGCGAGATTCAATTTCATTCTTTTCTAAAGGAAAGGATCGTTTTTGCGCAGCATAATTTAGTTTCGGACAGCTCCATTAATGAGTTTCATGTGATTATTTGCCGAAATGTGTTGATCTATTTCAACAAGGACCTGCAAAGCAAAGTGCACCAGCTCTTCTATGAGAGTCTCAGCCCTGAAGGATTTTTAGGCTTGGGAAGCAAAGAAGGTATGGGTATCATGACATATACAGATCGATACAGAGAGATTGACCCAGAAATGAGAATTTATCAAAAGATAACATGACAGAGGTTGGGGTAAACTTGCAAAATCAAACAGTTAATATACTAATGGTAGACGACCGTCACGAAAATTTATTGGCACTTGAATCAGTCCTTGTATCTTCTCACTATCATTTAGTTAGAGCTGAATCTGGGGCTGAAGCCCTGAGAATGGTGCTTCAAATGGAGTTTGCTGTGATACTAATGGATGTTCAAATGCCGGACATGAATGGTTTCGAGACGGCTAAGTTGATCAAGGCAAGAGAAAAGTCTAAGGAAACGGCGATTTTATTTATTACAGCGTTAAGCCAATCACAAGAGCATGTGATGGAAGGGTATGCTTTAGGAGCAATCGACTATATCTTTAAGCCCTTTGATCCAGACATTCTAAAAAGCAAAGTGCACAATCTTGTACAAATGTATTTGCATCGAGCTGAAATACAGTATCAAAGGGAACAATTAAGAACGCAGCAGCAGGAGTTGGAGGAGGCTCATTCGCAGCTGAGAAAAAGTGAAGCACTCGCTAGAGTGATTGCAGAATCCTCGAGTGATTCTATGCTTACCTTGGATCATAACGGGCAAATTCTTAAGGTGAATCCAGCGGTAAAAACGATGTTTGGTTATGACGAGCAGGATGTTATAGGAGAGCAGTTAAGCCTTTTGCTGCCTGAACTATCACATAGGGTGTTATCAGATTTATCGCAGACGAGAGCGATGGAAAGTGAAGCGATGCGAAAGGACGGGACTGTATTCACGGTAGATTATCAAATTAATGTGGGGCGCATTGAGGACGGCTTTATTTGGGTATGCTCCATACGAGATATATCGGAACGCAAGCAGCACTATGATAAGCTAGAAAGCTTAGTTCAAGAACGTACTCAGGCATTACAAGCGAGTCATATTAAGCTGCAAAACAAAATTAAAGAAAATGATCATATGTATACCTTGATCAAAGAAAGTGAAGAGAAGTACCGTCAGCTGGTTGAAGGATCGCCTGAAACCATTCTCGTACGAAAAATAAAAGAGGATACGTGGAGTTTTATAAACGACACGGGCTTGAAAATGTTCGGAGCTGAGAGCAAAAATCAGATTCTTGGCAAAAGCTTGTATCAGTTTATTCCAGAACATCTGCATCAGCAGGTTCGTGACCTACTAAAAGCCGTAGATCAAGGAAATGAACTTCAATATCATACCTTTCAACTCAAACGGTTGGATGGGGAGTTGATTGATGTTCAAATCAAGGTCATCCCCTTTATTTATCGGGGAGAGAAATCGGTACATATTGTGATTAGAGATGTAACAGAACTCAAGAAAAGCCGAGAATTTATCGAACAGTCGGATAAGTTAACGATGGTGGGGGAATTAGCTGCTGGAATTGCCCACGAGATTAGAAATCCTTTAACAAGTTTGCGAGGGTTTGTACAGCTTTTAGATAATGGGCAAGGTACAAACAAAGGATACACTCGGATTATGCTCTCTGAGGTGGATCGTATCAATGCCATCGTGAGCGAACTATTATTGTTATCGAAGCCGGTGAAAGCTGACTTTGAATCCGTTGATCTGAAGGAGCTTATATATAATGTAGTTACGCTGATAGAGGCTCATGCTAACTTGTACGGCGTTGAAATTAAGATGGTTGACCACACTCAAGAAGCAGTGATTTCACACTGTGAGGATAACAAAATGAAGCAAGTGTTTATTAATATTCTCAAAAATGCGATAGAAGCGATGCCTAAGGGCGGAGTGGTTACGATTAGTCTTGATCAAGACGATGATTTTAATGCGATTAGCATAGAGGATGAAGGTTGTGGCATTTCAGAGGAACAGCTTAGCAGGATCGGAAAACCTTTTTACACTACAAAAGATAATGGAACGGGTCTTGGGATTATGATTTGCCAAAGCATTATTGAGAATCATAAAGGGCATATGCATATTACAAGTGAGTTGGGTAAAGGTACTACTGTACATTTATTATTACCGAATTGTATGTTGGTTCCAACATAGAATGGGGAAGCTAAGGAAGCATTTAATACGAATCGTTTGATATTTGCTCTGATCCCCGTATAAGAACATATTTAGGGAGGCTATTTCCGATGATGCCCACTTTTTTTATTGCCCATGGTGCACCTTTATTAGCGATTGAACAGAATGACTATACGCAATTTTTGACCGATTTGGGTCAGAAGCTTCCGAAGCCCAAAGCGGTTGTTATATTCTCAGCGCATTGGGAGTCGAACGTTCAACAAGTGAGTGACGTGGAAACGTTTGACACCATTTATGATTTCGGGGGATTCCCTGAAGCTTTATATCGTATTAAGTACCCTGCTCAGGGGAATAAAGATGCAACCAACGCCATTGCAGCGGCCTTTGAAAAGCAGAACATTTCGTATCAAATAAATTCAGAGCGCGGCCTGGATCACGGGGCTTGGGTGGTGCTCAGATTGTTATACCCGAGAGCTGATATTCCGGTTATTTCCATGTCAGTAAATCCGATTCTGAAGCCCGAAGAGCAGTATAAGGTAGGTAAAGCGTTAGCCTCGCTTAGAGCCGATAACATGATGATGATTGGCAGCGGGGGAACCGTGCATAACTTGCGGGCACTGAATATGCGAGCGGATGCATTAGATGGTTGGGCCGTTGAGTTTGATGATTGGCTGGCGGAGCATCTCAGGAGTTGGAATTTAGCCGCATTATTCGATTATAGAAAGCAGGCTCCTTCAGCTGCTTTAGCGGTACCTGAATATGGAACCGAGCATTTTATTCCGCTCTTCTATGCAATGGGGGCAGCAGACGGTGACCGCACGGCTCAATTGCTTCACAGAAGCTTTAGATATGGCAATTTAAGCCACAGTGTATGGCAATTTGGATAAGTTGAAAGGCATGTGCTAGCTTCCGCCTGCACATGCCTTTTGATCCTTCAGTAAGCTAAAAACAAGAATTTTATATGGATTTATGGACAGCTTCTGATAAAATAAAAGGTTGATAGAACACAGCATCTGTGAAAGGAATGAAGTCAGTGCAGCCCAATCCCAAGGCTTATTTGAAACAATATTTCGGATACGATGCTTTTAATAGCGGACAAGAAGAGATGGTCACTGCCATATTAAGCGGAAAGGATGCATTAGGTGTAATGCCTACGGGCGCCGGAAAGTCCATCTGTTATCAGCTGCCGGCCATCATGATGGAAGGCGTGACGCTGGTTGTGTCGCCCTTAATTTCTTTAATGAAGGATCAGGTGGACGCACTCATTCAGAATGGTATTCCCAGCTCTTATATTAACAGCTCTTTATCAGCGAAGGAGATAAATGAGCGATTAACCAAGCTGAAAAGCGGCGGTTACAAAATTGTTTACATAGCACCGGAGCGTTTGGAGTCCGAACGCTTCTTACAACTCATTCAGTCCATTCACATCCCATTGGTAGCGGTAGATGAGGCTCACTGTGTCTCACAATGGGGGCATGACTTCAGGCCCAGCTATATGTACGTTAGCAAGCTCTTAAATGTTATACAGCCAAGACCCGTTTGCGCTGCATTTACGGCTACAGCAACCGATAAAGTCAAGACAGATATTATGACGCATTTAAAATTACATCATCCCTATGTGATTACGACAGGGTATGCGCGTGAGAATCTATCATTCTCAGTGGTAACCGGTGTTGATAAGCGTGCGTATTTAGCCAAATATGTCAAACAAAGAGCTTCAGATGCGGGTATTATTTATGCGGCTACGCGTAAGGAAGTAGAAGCTTGTTATACGTTTCTAGTAAAACAAGGGATAAGAGCGGGTATGTATCACGCGGGTCTTTCTGAAGAGGAACGATCGAGAAATCAAGAGTTATTTCTGTATGATGACATTAAAGTTATGGTCGCAACTAATGCCTTTGGCATGGGGATCGATAAGTCAAACGTAAGATATGTAATGCATTATAATTTGCCTAAAAATATTGAATCGTACTATCAAGAAGCAGGAAGAGCGGGAAGAGACCGGCAGGAAAGTGAATGTGTATTGCTGTATGCGTCCCAGGATATTATGACTCAGAAATTCTTAATCGAACGCTCTGACACAGCACTTGAACGAAAAACGATAGAATACGCCAATTTGAATCGTATGGTGGAATTTTGCCATACTACGGATTGCTTGCAGCGGTACATTGTTCAATATTTTGGGGACAATTCTGCGGAGCCGTGCGGTAAGTGTTCTAACTGTACGGATGAAAGAGAACTCGTAGACATTACTGAGGAAGCCATGAAAATTTTCTCTTGTATCTTTAGAATGAAACAGCGCTTTGGTATGACTTTAACGGCCAAGGTGCTCAAAGGGTCTAAAGATAAGAAAATTAGAGAGCTTGGCTTTGAACAGCTGTCAACTTACGGATGCATGAAAGGCTACAAGGAAAAGGATATTACACAATTCATCCATGTGCTCATATCCAGCGGGTATATCAACATATCGGACAGCGCTTATCCCACCTTGTCCTTGAATATTAAAGCGAAGCCTGTCATCGAAGGGAAAGAGAAGGTGCTGCAGAAAATTCAATGGCGTGAAGCAGAGCTTCAAGGCAAGGCGGATGAGCAGCCGTCATCCCGGTTGTTTGAACAGCTTCGCTTGTTAAGGAAACAATTCTCAGAGCAATATAAGGTGCCGCCGTTCACTATATTTCCAGACGCTACCTTGGTTGAAATGTGTACCGTTCGTCCCCAGTCCTTAGATCAAATGCTTCACATTAAAGGGATTGGGGAATACAAACTTGAGAGGTATGGACAGGCTTTTCTGGACGTCATTCTTCAATTTGAGGATGATGAAGCAGCATCCCTACAAGGGCAGAAAGCAGCCAGTAAACAGGCAGAATCTACCGTTTCAGAAGATAAAATACCGAGCCATGAAATGACTCTAGCATTGTACAATGAAGGCTTAAGCCTATCCGAAATTGCCCGCCAGCGAGGTTTAGGGGAGATCACGATACAGAAGCATCTGATTCGTTGTGCGGCAGAAGGGTTAGGGCTCGATTGGAGCGTACTGATTCCGTCTGATCAAGAGCCTGTCATTGTTGAAGCAATTAAGGCAGTGGGTTCCGAAAAGCTGAAACCGATAAAAGAAATGTGTCCTGATCACATAGAATATATTACGATTTCCGCCGTGATAGCCAAACATGCATTATAGCGCCAAAGAGCCTCCTGGCTTGGGAAGTAAGCTTCCAAGCTAGGAGGCTCTTTGGTGTTTATTCAGCGATGTCCACAATCCTTATTGACAAAGCTGGAGGTCTATTTGTTTAAATTCCCCTTTACAGCCCCTATAATCAAACCTAAGAAAGCATTCCTTTCTAGCTTGATGTGGCCACGTCAGGGAAATATATTGTATGGGGGTAAAATCAATGAACAAGCAATGGATGAAATCAATGTTATTGATCTTGACCGTATTTACATTAATCATAAGCGGGTGCTCACAGAATATTGCGACGAATGTAAAGCCTGAAGGAAACGAATCAAATGAGACTGAAAATGTAAGCGATTCCGATGTGAAGTTGACGGTTGCTACAGTGAATAACCCCGACATGGTTATTATGCAGAACATGACAAAGGATTTTGAAGCAGCAACTGGAATCGAAGTCGAATTCGTAGTTCTGCCAGAAAATGACCTTCGTAAGAAAGTTACTGAGGATGTAGCGCTTGGAGCAGGTAAGTTTGATGTCGTTACGATCAGTAACTACGACACTCCGATTTGGGCATCTAACGGCTGGATTGAATCACTTCAACCTCACCTTGACGGTATGACTGAAGAGGAGAAAGCGGCTTATGATCTTGAGGACATTTTCCCGATGATCCGTGAAGCTTTATCCTACAACAATGAACAATATGCATTGCCATTCTATGCTGAGAGCAGCATTTTATACTACAACAAAGAGATGTTGGCTAACGCTGGCGTAACGTTATCTGAAGAACCTACATGGGAAGAAGTTGCAAATGCTGCTAGGAAAGCCAAAGAAGCAAACAACGTTCCGGGTATTGTCCTCAGAGGACTTCCGGGCTGGGGTGAAGTACTAGCTCCGCTTAATACCGTTATTAACGCTTATGGCGGCCGTTGGTATGACATGGAATGGAACGCTCAGCTAACAAGCCCCGAAACAGTTGAAGCTGTTGAGTTTTATGTGGATTTATTGAACGAAGCAGGTCAACCTGGTGCAACGAACACTGGATTTACGGAAGCTCTAACGTTGATGTCAACAGGTAAAGCAGCGATGTGGTATGACGCATCTGTAGCAGCTGGATTCTTAAACAATGAGGAATCCTCTCAAGTAGCTGGTAAAATTGGTTACGCTTTAGCGCCAAGCGCTAAGAAGGATAACACAGGTTGGTTGTACTCCTGGTGCCTAGCGATTGAATCGGCAAGTAAGAATAAAGAAGCAGCGGCGAAATTTATCGAGTGGGCAACCAGCAAGCAATATATTGAGAAGGTTGGAGAAACAGAAGGCTGGGGCGTAGTGCCATCGGGTACACGTACTTCCACTTATGAGAATCCTAAATACCAAGAAGCCGCACCATTCTCCGAAATTGTATTAAAAGCAATGCAATCGGCTGATTATGAATCTCCGACGGTAGAACCTGTACCGTACAAAGGTATTCAGTTTGTGGCGATTCCTGAGTTCCAGCAATTAGGCACAGAAGTCAGCCAAGAGATTGCTGCAGCGATTGCGGGACAGAAGTCAGTTCAAGAAGCGCTTGAAATTGCACAAGCAAAAGCAGAGCAAATCGCAGTGGACGGCGGATACAAAAAATAAAGAGACATGGGGGGACCCCTCCCCCCAATTCTAAAATATGGATAGGTGGTTTATATGGATACAACTTCTGCGAAGCACTCAGTGGTCATAAACCCAAACGTTTCCAAAAGAAAGAAAGCGTACTCGAAGCCTCCGATCAAACGATTGCTAACGCCGGCCATTATTTTCGTGGCAGTTGTGACGCAAATTCCGTTCTTGGTTACGATCTTCTTCAGTTTAAGAAACTGGAATCTCATGCGTCCAGATTTAGGAAGTACGTTTGCAGGGCTAAGCAATTTTTGGAAACTATTGACCTCTGCTAGTACATGGATGGTATTTCAGAACACCGTATTGCTGACGGTTGGAGCTCTGGCCTGCTGTTTAATCTTTGGTATGGCTTTTGCACTGCTGTTGAATCGAGATTTTATAGGAAAAGGCTTGGTCAGAACTTTGCTCATCGCTCCGTTCTTTATCATGCCTACAGTGACAGGTATTATATGGAAAAACATGATTTTAGATCCGAGCTTTGGTTTCTTAGCTTACTTGTCACAGGTCGTCGGCTCTCAGCCCGTGGAATGGTTAACCCATCACCCTTTAATTACCATTATGACGATGATTGCTTGGCAGTGGACACCGTTCTTCCTTCTAGTCTTACTTGCGGGATTGCAATCGGTTCCGGCGGATACACTGGAAGCCTCACTTATTGACGGGGCAGGAAAAGGACAGCAGTTTCTGCATGTAACGCTGCCACATTTAATGCGATTTATTGAAGTGTCCGTTCTATTAGGAACGATCTTTATCTTACAGGAATTCGGACTGATCTATGTAACAACCTCAGGCGGTCCTGGATATGCCTCTACGAACCTAACATTCTTGGTGTATCGTACTGGTTTTCAAGGCTGGGATATAGGCGGTGCATCTGCAGTAGGTGTCGTTATCGTAATCTTAACCGTCATCATGATGACTCTGCTGTTCAAATTCTTAAGAAAAACATTTAAGGGGGAACTCTCATGAAGCGATTATTAGCAGGTTCCCTGACACCCATCACGTATTTAGTTGCTATTGTTTATTTCATTCCTGTGTTCTTAATGTTTATCACGGGTTTTAAAACGGAGGCGCAAGCGACTATCATGCCTCCTACGTTATTCTTCAAACCGACGTTCGAAAATTTTCAATTGGTCTGGTCTTCTGGGGCAGCGGAATTTTTCCAAAATTCATTGATCGTTACGGTGGTTTCGACTTTGATTGCCCTTGCGTTAGGCGTACCAGCTGCCTATGCATTAGCAATGTACCGTGTTAAGCGCGGGGATGACTTATTATTCTGGTTTATTTCTACGAAAATGCTTCCTGTTGTGGGGGTCATTGTCCCCATCTACTTGATTTTCAAACAAATCAATTTACTCGATACGCTGGTCGCTTTAACGATTATGTGTACGGCCATTAACGTGCCGCTGGTGATTTGGATGATGCGTTCGTTCTTTAAGGATGTGCCTTATGAGTTAGTTGAAGCTTCTCAGGTGGACGGTGCCTCGGGCTTAACAGGATTTATGAAGATAACGCTTCCGATTGTTCGACCGGGTCTGATTTCTACTGGCTTGCTTTGTGCCATATTTGCTTGGAACGAATTCTTATTAGGGGTAAGTCTAACCTATACTGAAGCAGCAACGATGCCTGTATACATGTCTACTTATATGACCCAAGAAGGTTTATTCTGGGCCAAAATGTCAGCAGTTGCAACGATTTCTGTCCTGCCGCCGCTCGTCTTAGGTTGGTTTACACAGAAACAGCTTGTTCGAGGCATGACGATGGGGGCAGTGAAAGGATAAAATCTATAATTCAGAAAATGGAGGAGATTAGTATGAAAGCATTGGTATTTGAAGCACCTAAAAAAGCAGTGGTCAAAGAAGTTGAGTACCCGAAGCCTAAAGCGGGAGAGGTTACGATTAAAGTTGAAAATGTAGGGATTTGCGGCACAGACATTCATATTTTTGAGGGTGAGTTTATTTCCCCATATCCTATTATCCCAGGGCATGAATTCTCTGGAACGATCTATGAATGCGGAGAAGGCGTAAATGGCTTTAAGATTGGGGAAAGAGTTGCCGTCGACCCAACATTGTATTGCGGTGAATGTGAATTCTGTTTAACGCAGCGTACGAATCAGTGTACGAATTGGGGCGCGCTTGGGAATACCGTTAACGGCAGCATGGCCGAATATGTATCTGTTCCAGCACGCAACGTTGTGAAACTGCCGGACAAAATGAGCTTTGCTGAAGGTGCGTTTATCGAGCCGATGGCTTGTGTGGTTCATGCGATGAACAGACTGGATACTAAAGTCGGAGATCGTGTTATTCTGTTCGGTGCAGGTGCAATGGGACAACAGTTAGTTCAATCGTTAATTCAGGCAGGCGCATCCGAACTCGTCGTCGTTGACGTGTCGCAAGCTAAACTTGATCGGGCCGTGGCAAGAGGCGCGACCAAAGGGGTACTAAGTAAAAATCTAGAGATCGATCTGGCAGGAGACGAGTATAAGCACGGATTTGATATTGTAGTTGATGCGACAGGTATCCCAGCCGTTATCGAAACCGCGCTTAAGTACATGGGACCTACAGCGAAGTACCTTCAATTCGGCGTAACCGCAACAGATGCTAAAATTCAAATTTCTCCTTTCGAGCTGTATAACCGGGATTGGACGATGATCGGCTCCATGGCAATTAACCATACGTTCCTTCCTGCATTCCATTGGGTGAAAGAGAAGCGGGTTGAGGTTGAGTCCTTAATTTCCAAGGAGATATCCTTAGAAGAAGCGGTGGACTTCTTTAACAATGCCAAGGATCCAAATTGGTTCAAAATCCAAATTAAGATATAATTAGGGTATTGTGGATATAAACTATTATCTTTAGAAAGGTCAGGTGAGTCTTTCAATGAGATTAAATACTAGACAAAGGTTGATCGTTAATCGATTAATTTCTTCTGACTCACCTGTCACTCTAAAGCAATTGTCAGAAGAGCTGGAGATTAGCACTCGCACCGTCCAAAGGGAGCTCAAGTCTGTTAAGAAGCTGCTGCAGCAATTTGAATTGGATCTTGACTCGAAGACAGGTGTGGGCGTGTCGATTATCGGCAGCAGCGATATGAAGCATGCTGCCCAGCTCTATTTGACCGATTCTGATTCGGATGAAATTGTATCCCTCGATGAAAGGCATTATAGATTGAAGAAAATGCTGCTCTCCTTAAATGAACCAGTGAAGCTCTATTATTTGAGCCGTCAGCTGGAAGTCTCCGAAGCTACGATTAGTAACGATCTGGGTAAATTAGACACCTGGTTTAGAAGACATCAGCTGGAGCTGGTACGCAGACCCGGTTTCGGTGTCATGGTTGAAGGGGAAGAGAAGCTCATTCGCCAAGCCATTCTAGAATTATTATATGAGCAATATACTAAAGATCAATTAGTACACGTGCTTCAGAAAGATTCACTAGCTTCCAGAGATGACATTGGCGACCAGCTTTCCATCTGGAATGATCTGTTTCACTTTATCGAAGAACAATATATCCATACCATAGAACGCATATTAATGGACTTGCGAAAGCAGCATCAATTCTTCATGTCCGACAGCGCGTTTGTTGGCATTGTTGTGCATATTGCACTTGCGATTCAACGTCTAAAAGCGGGCGAAGGCATAGATATTCATGAAAGCATCCTCACAGACTTAAAGCAATGCAAGGAGTTTGTATGGGCGTCTGAAATCGCAGACAAGCTATCTGACGCCATGGAAGTAACGATCCCCGAAAGTGAAAAGGGGTATATTACGATGCACCTGATGGGTGCTCATGCCAGCCAAAGCTATGAGGAAATAAAGCAATTTCCTGCAGAAGAATACATTAAAGATATTGTGTATATTGCCAGCGATTGTTTAAAGCTGTCATTAATAGACGATCAGGATTTATTAACCCATTTGCAGCAGCATCTTGTTTCAGCACTGTTCCGAATCTCTATGCATATGAAAATTAGAAACCCTCTGCTTGCGGATGTGCAAACGAATTATCCCGAGGTTTATGCTGCTGCTTGCAAATGTTCCGAATATTTAGAGCAGAGGACAGGGCTTCGCATTCCGGATGAAGAAGTAGGTTACCTGGCGATGCATTTTGGAGCAGCTGTGTTAAGGAAGGATCGCAAAATTAAGAAATCTTACCGTGTGATAGTGGTATGTACTAGCGGTTTCGGCACATCTAGGTTACTGGCGGCTCAGATCAAGAAAGAACTGCCGAATGTAGAGGTTGTAGCTATAGTTCCACTGCTTGAATTATTAGAAGAGTCAAATGCGTGGGATGATGTCGATCTTATCATAACGACGGTGACTTTTGATTTTGACAGAAAAGCGGTTGTAGAAGTGAGCCCCTTTCTAACGAAAGAAGATTGTCTCAAAATTGAAACGCGATTATCCGCAATTCAGCAGACGAAGTTATCAGTGCCTGCAATGAAGCAGGAGTCCATAAATGAGACGATTCAACGCATGAACCGTTACGGTGAAGCGGTTTCCGATATATTACAGCACTTTCAACTTGTGCTGGGTCTGCAATGTAAAACCAAGGAAGAAATCATTCGTGAAGCTGCTTATGGAGCTTTATTGCAGGATCCAGAAGCAGACGTTGCCAGAATTGAAAGCGATTTAACGTATCGAGAGAAGATGGGCCATTGGATATCTGAAGATGCAGGCTTATCTCTTATACACTATCGCACTACGGGCATTCATATTCCTGTAGTTTCTATCTATCGATTAAAGACACCTGTAGTATGGCACGAAGAGATCATTGTGCAATCGGTGCTGGTTCTGCTTGTGCCTGCACAAGCATCGCAGGAATATATGGATATGATAGGAGAAATCAGTGCGTCATTAATAGAAACGGAGAACCTTAGACAGGTCGCTGAGGGTACAGAAGAACAGATTAAGCAGCATTTTCATCACATCCTAAGCACAGCCTATACGATGAAAGCCAAAGAATTGATAGGAGAGCATACATGAAGATCATCGATCGTTGTGGACGTTACCTAAGCAGTGTGGTGTATAGGAATATTGCGGTATTAATTGCGGTGGGCATTCTTCGAATATTATATAGTCCAGCAGGTTGGTTTCCTAATCCGGAGTTGTATGATTTAGTGAAGCCATTAATGGCCTACTTGGTTCCTATTTTATTTGCATATACAGGCGGCAAGATGATTGGAGAAGCTCGCGGCGGAATTATTGCTGCTTTTGTGACCATGGCAGCTATTTATGGAAGCGGTCAAGAATACCCGATGATTTTGGCTTCCTTGCTCATTGGCCCGGTCATGGGCTATTTGATTAAACAATTGGATAAATGGATTGAAGCTTACATTCCAACCGGTTTTGAGTTGCTCTTATATAACGCAGTTTCAGCCGTGGTTGGGGTGTTTTTTGCCATTTTGTCTTATGAGTTTTTTGGGTCGATGATGGAATACTTCATTCATGTAATCATGCTTGAAATGCAGACGATTATCGCTTCAGGTCTGCTTCCATTCATAGCTGTGGTAATTGAGCCTGCGAAGGTATTGTTCTTCAATAACATTATTAATCACGGTATCCTTGAACCGCTTGGAATCAGTCAACTTAAGTATGGAGATACGTCTATATTCTTCATGCTGGAGACGAATCCAGGACCGGGCATCGGGATGCTTCTAGCATTATTCTGGTATAGTGCCAGACAATCACGCGGTGATTTGAAATCAGCCATGACGATTCAATTTCTAGGCGGTATTCATGAGGTTTATTTCCCATATGCGCTAAGGCGGCCGATGCTGATTATTCCTCTCATACTAGGGGGCATATGCGGCAACTTTATTTTTTATTACTTTCAAACCGGTCTAGTAGCTACGCCATCCCCGGGAAGTATTTTAGTTTATATGGTGATGGTGCCTAAACAATTTATTCCTTCGGTCATCTTCGGCATTTTCATTTCTGCAGCCGTTAGCTGTTGTTTCTCTTATTTATTGTTAATTTTTGCCGATAAAAGGCAGTCACACGCAGGTGTTAAGGGCTCCAGTTATGATTTATTGGCAAGTGATTTTTCGACAAACATTTCTAAACCGATTAAGACGATTGTGTTTGCCTGTGATGGCGGATTGGCTTCCAGTGCCATGGGAGCAGCAAAGCTCAAAAAAGCTTTAAGTGTGAAAGGATTAAAGGATTTCAAAGTGCTCTATACCGCTATTGATCGCATTCCGCAGGAAGCAGATCTTGTTATTGTCAGCGAATATCTTAAAACACGCACAGTGGAATCGGCACCTCACGCAATCTATAGGTATGTGTCTTCATTAATAGCTCCGCAAGTCTATGAGGACATTATTCGTTTACTGGGTCCAGACGAACAGATTTCGCTTTTTGAGGAAGAGGGCAGCGGTAGCGAGATGGATGATCTTGCTGTCGCGGCACTAGAGACGAGATCATTAGCATTGAATGATAGGCTGGTTAAGAAGGAGAATAAACACCGGGAAGCGTTACATGAGGATACACCATTAAATTATCAGGTTGAGCGGATCCTATTGGACGGGGTTGAAGACTCTAGAGATGCAAGTCTTACAATGGCTAGGAGCCTTATTAAATTAGGATTTGTGAAACCCTCCGGTATACAGCCCCTTCTTTCCTCTCAAGTGCATACAGAATGGTTGACGTATGGATCTGTTGCGGTTATGACTCATTTCGCAGAACACCCTGATTCTGTTTCGAATCCAGGTGTTCTTATCGGTGAATTGTCGTCTCCCGTGATGATGACAAGCGGTAACTCTATTTCGTTGATTGTGGCCATTTGCACAGATGCACACTGTAAGGAAGACTTGCTTTCTCGGATGTTTGGCTTACTCGATGATGAAGCGTGGCGATTGAAATTAGCAGATTCACCTATAGAAGAAATACGTCTTCGACTTAGGGGATGAAAGGTCTCCGTATCAGAGTGAAGATACAACAAAGAGGGTCTCCTCAAGGTCGCAAGCAACGACCTTTGAGAAGACCCACTTTGTACCAAGTTAGGCCTCGGATTGCTGGTTCGCTTTATTCTCGGTCAATGGATCATCAGCCATGAAACGTTCAAAACCATCGGACAGCGTTTCATGTTCATTCGTATGTTTGACTTCCTGCTGCTTAGTTGGGTTCACGGGTTCTTGTTTGGCTTCCACGCGTTTAACTTCCTTTCATTTAGGATCCATCCTATGTAAGTGTTCGCTCCTAAGAAAGAAATATACATCATCGATGATACAAAATGGCTGATGAAGTCTATTCAGCAGGGATATCTTGATGTTGCGGCTTATTATTTAAGAACCATCGTTTCTTACCGCGCTTTTCTTCAAAAATCAAGTACATTGCAGGGAGCAGCAATAAGCTGACCCCGGTAGAGAAAGCAAGGCCGAAAATAACCGCTGTAGCAAGGGGAGTCTGGAAGTCAGAGGACTCACTTCCCCCGATAAACATAGGAATAAGCCCGGCAATGGTTGTTAAGGTCGTTGTCAGTATGGGACGAATTCTCAGTTTTGCGCCTTCAATGACAGCCTTTCTAATATCCGCTTGAACCTCTTTATGTTTGTTAATAAAATCAATTAACACAATGGCATTATTGACGACAATACCAACGAGCATAACCACACCAATCATCGCTAATATATCGAACACTCGACCTGTGATGAGGAAGCCTGCGGCGACACCAATCATAGCAAATGGCAGGGAGGCCATAATAATAAAGGGTTGTCGTAAGCGGTTGAACTGAATCGCTAGGATTAAGAATACGGTCGCAAATGAAATCCCTACTGCAATTAATAGATTTTGGAAGCCCTCCGTTTGCTCTGCCTGAGTACCGGAGAAAGCTAACCGCACTGCATCGTAAGGGTTATTGTCTATGATCAGTGTTAGCTGCTCTAACACCTGCTGCTTGTATTCTGGTTCAAAATAAACGGTGAGAGGCATTTGATACTCTCCATCCTTACGTACCCGGCTTGCTTCAGATTCAATCGTGGAAAGCTCGGCTAAATCGCTTAAGGTTACATTCAAATCTTCTTTTAGCGGCAAACGATAAAGCGCATCAGAGCTTTCGCGATAAATAGAAGGGAATTGTAGGGAGGCGGTAATGTCCTTACCGTCCATAGTCATTTCAATATCTTGCACGCCACCTAACACTAACCGTAAGTATTGCTCGACTTGTGTTTGCTGTAAACCGTAGTGGCTCAGCTGGTCTCTCGCGAAATGAATGACCCATTCTCTGCTTTCATCCGTTAATTCAACTTCAGTACCTGTGACGCCTTGGAACAGTTCGATTTCATCTTGAATCATTGGCACCTTGTTCATTAGTTCATTCATAGTTGATGCTGTGACTGAGATAGTCATTTGACCTGAGGTGTCAGCTTGACCTTGACCTATGTTCAGGAACGAGACAGGGATATGCTGACGGATGGTTTGTTCAATTTGTTTATTCGCTGCCTCATCGCTTTGCTCCATATCTTCTCTAGGTTCATACAGAACGATAAATGATCCAGAATGAGGGATTTTGTCATTCGTCCAATAAATCACGTGTGCAACACCATCGATGGTTAATAATTCCTCAACAGCTGCATCCATAAAGGTTTTTGTGTGTTCAAATGCAATGTTTTCTTCGACTTCAAAGCGAATAAACAAGCTGCGATCCGTTATGTTTGGAATATAATTCTTAGGTACGAAAGCTACTAATGTATACAGGGAAACAACTAAGACTAGCGTGAAAGCTACTAGTGTCTTCCACTTGTGTTGTAAGATCACAATAAGGATCTTTTCATACCCGTTCATCCATCGATTCGTTTCATTTACTTGCTTGGAAGGGCGAAGCATTTTATGGGCTAAAATAGGAATGACCGAAAGAGCAACCAGCAAGGAAGTGCCTAGAGAAACGGTAACCGTTAAGGCCAGCTGTTTCATAAAGACTCCAACCTTACCATCTAGAAAAGCGATAGAAAGGAAGACGGAAATCGTGGTCAAGACGGATGACATGACGGGCGCCAACACTTCTTTGGTACCTTCCAAGACCGCTTCCATTCGGCTATTCCCTTCTTGTATTTTACGAAAAATGTTCTCAATGACAACGATACACGCATCGACGATCATACCCGTGCCTAAGCCTATCCCCATAAGGGTGACAATGTTAATACTGTAACCGACCATATTCATAACTAGTAAAGTGGTGCAGATACTAATGGGCATACTTAGAGCGATAATCAACATCGTTTTTAGGATTCTAAATACTAAGTATAAAATGATTGAGGCTGCGATGGCGCCGATGATAATATTAGTCGTTAATTCATTGATCGTTTGACCAATAAAGGTGGATGCATCCCAAGCGTATTCATAGTCCCATTGATGCTGTTGCTCAGCATGCATGCGGTTGACAATATCCCTTACCTGTTTGGAGATGTCCACTTCACTGGCCGTTTCGGCTGCGAAAATATCAATTTCATAATAAGGTTTATCATCTATGACACTATAATAATGGTCGGCTTCTTTCTCAATCCTTAACGTGGCAATATCGGCTATGGTTTCCCCGGTGCTAAAGCGAAATTGTGCCAACTCCTCATGGTTCGTAATCCCGGCTTCACTTCTAACTCGGAATTCATTACCGTCATATTCTAACGTACCTAATAGGGCTGAAGAAAAATGGGCTCTAAGTTCATCGATAATTTGGGATGCTTTCTCTAAGCTGTTAACTTTAGAAGGGATAAGCTCAAAGACGTATGTTTCTTGATAGGCTTCCAGTGAATGCTCAACTTTGGAAATACCCTTGATCTTTCTAAGCTCAGGTACGACAACCTCCTTTAATTCGTTTCGCACAGCCTCCTGATCAGGGGCATCCGAGGTTATAGCAATCCACATGATGATGTCGTCTGAGGTTGAATACTGCTTCACTTCTTTGAAGTCAAAGTCAATCGGAATTCTAGTCAATTCCTCGTTAAGTTCTTCTCTAAGCTTATCGATATCTTCCTCTTCTGCAGCATCGCTAAGGTTTACTTGCAGATTGATTTCCCGCGTAGTTGTAGTGACTCGAACGTCATTGACCCACTCAGAGTTAAGTGCGATCGATTCTAACGGCAGCGCTGCTTCCTTCTCCATTTCATCTAATTTAATATGTTCA
This sequence comes from uncultured Paenibacillaceae bacterium, assembly GCA_964447355.1. GTDB lineage: Bacteria > Bacillota > Bacilli > Paenibacillales > CAYUSG01 > CAYUSG01. The sequence continues at coordinate 2,508 of CAYUSG010000008.1, read as the reverse complement.
TCTGTGGAGGCAGACACAACTAAGAAGGGAGCATCTACAATAGGTTGCAGTTTAATAGGCAGTAAAAATAGTGATACAATACCAGAGCAAAGCAGCATCGCGGAGATCAGAAAAACAATCAGGGGCCGTTTAACGATGTGATGTATCATGGTCCAGCCACTTCCACTTTATCATTGTTCTTCAATTGGCTTTGACCAGCAATGACGATTTGATCATGCAGGTTTAGTCCGCTTACTACTTCGATTACATCTTTAGTCTTACGTCCGATTTCAATAGTTGTCTTAACGACCTTGCCGTCAGTATATACGAATACATAATGTTCACCGTCTTCTTCTAAAACAGATCCGATAGGCACCGACGTGACGGCTTGAGCTAGATCATCATTTAAAATGAGATGGGCGCTCATGCCTGGACGTATCATACCGTTGGGATTGTGAAGCGATAACCGGATAGCAAATTTTCCGCCTGCTGATGCAGAAGGGGAAACATAGTCGATGTTGCTGGATAAGGTTTTGTTGAGGACGGGAAAATGTACATCTAACTTCCGTTTCTGGCTTATGTATAGGATATCTTGTTCGGTTACTTTAGCTTCAATATATAATTGATCCAATTGTTGAATGGTCATAAGGTGTTGTCCCGATGTAATTAATTGTCCGGGATTTAAGTTTTCTGCTTCCACGATGATACCGTTAATAGGAGATTTAACGATGGTTTTATTAATCTGCTGCTGAACATCTTGGATCGATAGCTCAACTTCATTTAGGCCAAGCTGCATTTGGCTAATTTGGTTGTCTAATGATGATTCGGCATTGCGCAGCTGTTCTTTCATTGTGTCCATCTGTAATAATTGCTTTTCTTTGGCAATTTGAGCGCGTTTCAAGGATAAATTGAGTTCATCCTGGTCCAATTTTAGGATTAAATCGCCTTTTGTGACGTTGTTTCCGACCTTTGCGTTATAAACTTCAACTTTGCCGCCGATTTCAGCCGCTAAGGTGACCTCCACTGCGGGTACAATCATCGCTTCTACTGTAACAGGTTCTCCTAATGGGATGGCTTTTACAGCTTCAACTTTTACTTTTTTAAGCGGTGGCGCTTGGGATTCAGCCGCCGTAAGATCGGGAGCAGCGCTGCAAGCTGATAATACGAGCGAAAAAATGACTAATGCTGATAAGATACTAAGTTTTTTCAAACGACTCATCCTTTTCCATGCACTATAATTTCCTTTAACCGTAAGAAACCTTAGTTCATTCTAATACAGCCGTGAAAATACAGCAATACGGCTGTGGACGGGGGTCTTTTTTGACGAAACCTGGACTTTGGTCTAGAGACCATGTTACCGCCGGTTCTTTATTTCGAAAAATTCACAACTCGAGCGGTCGTAATAGTTAACATCACTCATACTAGCCTGTATAACTATGGTTTCTTCATTGAACCGAATAATATTGCCGCTTGCTTCGACCATATGATTATGTTTAAACACCCTGATCTTCAATTGACGTTCCATGGCTTCGGTGAAATCTTGATTGTTTTCTAACTTTCTACTTATGGTCATGTTGTTACATTCGCATCCTTTCAAGTGAACTTCTTAATCATTGTACTACTACAACCCTAAGATGTGATAGCCATGATCAACATGAATAATCTCGCCTGTAATAGCTCTTGACAATGGACTTAGTAAAAATACAGAAGTATCGGCAATTTCCACGGCATCTGTTAGTTTTTTTAGAGGAGATTTCTCTTCCATACGTTGCAATATAAGATTAAAATCTTTGATTCCTTGTGCAGATAACGTTTTAATAGGTCCCGATGAGATGCCATTAACTCGTATATTATTAGTTCCTAGCTCACTGGCAAGATACCGAATAGTAGATTCAAGCGAAGCTTTAGCGACACCCATCATATGATAATTCGGTATGACTTTGGTGGATCCTAGATAGGTTAGTGCTATAATACTGCCACCTAGTTTTAAATAAGGTAAAGCTTCTCTTGTTATCGATATTAGAGAATACGTGCTTAAATTCTGAGATTCAAGAAATCCATGTCTTGACACCTTTGAGAAGTGCCCCTCTAATTCTTGAGCATTAGCGTAGGCAATACTATGTACAATTCCATCCAGTCGATCATAAACAGTACTAATATTTGAAAAAAGTGCTTTGATTTCATCCTCATTCCGAACATCACAAGGAAATGAAATGATATTAGGAACTGAATCCTGAAGATGGACGACCCTTTTTTTAAATTTGTCATTTTGATAAGTGAAAATGATGTTTGCCCCATGATGAGCAAGTGTCTCAACAATATTCCACGCAATACTTCTTTCATTTGCAACTCCCATGACTAAAATGGTTTTATCTTTTAATAGCATCATTTACGAATTCCACCTTTTTCTAAAAATGCTTGTAGTTTGATTTTTTCTGGTTTATTATATCAATGCCACCATTTTTTGTTAATTATTATTTAAAAAATTATGAATAAACTGTTAAAAAACACATTACTATACATAAACAG
>CAYUSG010000007.1:28667-48795 GCA_964447355.1 uncultured Paenibacillaceae bacterium | reverse complement strand
TTCATTGTGACAGGACATGCAACAAATTAACAGGTGTGAAGGATTTGACGCTTACATATTTCTCCCAAAATGCTGCTCACATGCCTTTAATGTATCCTCCACTGATTTATACCCAAGCTCAAAGTATGGCTTCTCAAATGGACTACTTGGTGTTATTTCACCGTGAGCATAAGCCTGAGGTATGAACAATGCTAAAATGATAATTAAGCAAAAAAGCTTCCTCAATGTGTATACCACCCTTCGGTAGTATAATCCCCATCACCTGAAAAATAATCCTCTTAAGTGAACCCTAAGGCTTCGTTATTTCTGGTTATCTTAAGTGCTTTTACGTTTAATTCATGCTTAATGTTACCGGATTGTTACCGGGATCACTGATAAATGAATATTTATGCAAAACAACAAAGCATTCATTCATTCTTACTGTGTGGCAAATAAAAAAAGAAAAAACCCTAAAATTAGGGTTTAATCCTTGAAACTTATGGAGCCTAGGGGGATCGAACCCCTGACCTCATCGCTGCCAGCGATGCGCTCTCCCAGCTGAGCTAAGGCCCCAAATTCAGAACAAGACAGATGATATCATAGACATCACATCCCTGTCAATAGGAACCCCTATGCCTTGTCCTCATCGCTCAAGCCTGATTTATTCAGAAGGGTATTCAATTCCTTCATAAACATATTGATGTCCTTAAACTGACGATACACCGATGCGAAGCGCACATAGGCTACTTCATCTACAGGGTAAAGCTGTTCCATGACTAATTCACCGATTTCTCGACTGTCCACTTCAGCGTGGGCCGTGTTGCGAATCTGCTGTTCAACCTCTGACACGATAGTATCTAACCGCTCTACAGAAACAGGGCGCTTCTCACAAGCTCTGATCAACCCGCGGAGCATTTTATCTCGGCTGAATTCTTCACGGCTGCCATCCTTCTTGATGACAATCATCGGGGTTTCTTCAACCATCTCAAACGTAGTAAAGCGGCGCTGGCATTTCTCACATTCACGGCGGCGGCGAATGGACTTGTTCTCACTTGCTGGTCTTGAATCCAGCACCTTCGTCCCATTATGTTCGCAATAGGGGCATTTCATAAGAATCATCCCTTCTCAAATCAGTCTTGAATTATTTGTAAATAAGATTCCATACAATTCCTGTTATAGCGACGGACATTCCGTAACATAATAGAAGTACACCAACAGCAAGGAGGTGAACAACAATGGGTGCAGGACAATCTCGTTCCAGTAACGTATTAGTAGTACCTCAAGCTGGTGCAGCGTTAGATCAACTTAAATACGAGGTAGCTCAAGAGCTTGGGATTTCTATCCCACAAGACGGTTACTACGGTAACATGGCTACTCGTGACACTGGTGCGATCGGGGGTCACATTACTCGTCGCCTAGTTCAAATCGCTGAGCAGCAACTAGCTGGTCAAGCTCGCTAATAAGATGTTTAACTGAAAGCATTGGGCAGGATCAGGCACAGCCTGCTTGTCCAATGCTTCTTTAATCTAAATCGTAATACCGATCATACTTATTATAATAATAAACCACTCGTTGTATATAATGTCGAGTTTCTCCGAACGGGATATTCCCCACGGTTGCATAGGTGCCGTCCCAAGTCCCCTCTTTCAGCCACCTCTGAACATTACCTGGCCCCGCATTATACGAAGCACTCAGCACTGCTAATTCATCAACATCTAAAGACGTGTCCGTAAACTTAAAATTCTGATACAGCCAAGCAATGTACCATGATCCGAGCTGCAGGTTAATATCTTCGTCCAGCAAGTTCGCTTCATTTACATGCTTCATACGGGCTTGCTCTACAATCCAGCTAGCCGTTTGCGGCATGATTTGCATTAATCCCAATGCACCTTTAGGCGAGACATGACTGGGCCTATAGTTGCTTTCCGTACGAATGATGGAGGCGGTTAGTAAAGGATCAATATGATACTCGTCTGCATAATAAACAATTTCGTCTTGATAATGGATCGGGTATAACCATTTTCCCAACCAATGATTATTATAAAACAATAATATTAAAAAGCCTATAAAAAGAAGGGCAAACACCCTTTTTTTCCGCAGAAACGTCATGGCAGCCCCTTTCTTATCCAATAATGGCTCACTTGGGCCTCAGTTTGGTTTAAACTGCCGCTGTTATCAATCACAACATCAGCTCGCTGCTTTTTCTCCTCAATATCCATCTGAGCCTTTAATCGACGGTGGGCATCATTCTCAGAAAGTCCATCCCGCTCCATGAGCCTTCTTAATTGGACAGCTCTCGGTATATACACGACCAGCACCTCGTTAAAGCCTAACAACTCATCAAGCTTGGACTCATACAGCAATGGAATATCTACAACCGTAAGTCCTGCTGGATCTTGCTGATCATATGCGATCATGCGATCTTTAATCAATTGGCGAATCGCAGGATGCAATATCGCTTCAAGGTCTTGTCTGGCTGACGAATCATTAAAAATAAGTTCACCTAACTGCTTGCGATTTAATGAGCCGTCTCCAAGCAAGACAGCTTGTCCAAAACGTTCAACCACCTTAGACAGCACAGGGCTGCCCGGTTCTACAACTTCTCTTGCAATTTGATCTGCATCGACCAAATGGGCTCCGCGACGGACTAGCATAGACGATACAGTGCTCTTTCCCGTCGCAATGCCCCCCGTTAAACCGATGATCACTCCATCCACTTCCCTTTATCACGTGTTAGAATAATTTAAAGATCCCCATGGCAATAAGGATGAATCCCGGAATAAAAGACAACCGCTTCATCCAGTGATGGTGGGAGAAGAGGTAGCCTACCCTTAAGCCTGCAAACAAAAACAACCCGCAGGATATAGAAATGGTCAGAGCAGTAAGCCATGGTGAGAACCCTACCAGCCCCGCACCAATACCTGCGCCCAGAGCATCAAGAGACAGGGCAATTCCTAACAGTCCTGCTTCTGATGGGGAAATATTCCCTGACCGATCCATATCCGCTTTGGATGGAGTTCTTAAAATTTCAATGACGATACCCAGCTTTTTAATTTCAATATGGACTACCGTTTTATTAGTAGGCTGCATGTTAGTGTTTACTTCTGCCTGCAGTTGACCGCAGTCAATCTGTGAATGGGGACTCTCTTCTTCCCGCTGCCTAGTGATTTGATAAATCGCCCATACTCCAATGGCAATCAGAATAACCGAACCCAACACTTTTGCCAGACCTGGATGGATGAACATCAACAGCCAAGCGCCTATTTGCATCGATCCAAAAATAATCAAACCCGAACAAATGGCAATGATGACAACGGACAACAACGGAATCCTGATTCTTCTTAAACCATAGGTTACCCCTACACCGAAGCCGTCTATACTAACCGCCAGGGCCAGTAACAGCAAAGATATGATTGGCATGGATGAGACCCTCCCACAGCAAGAAAGCTAATTCTCATGATGTGCTATATCATATGGGGAGGGAATGCATTGGGTGAATCACTGTTCCATTCATTTTGAATAAAGAATCATGTCCGAACCGATTTGCGTCTTGAAGCTTTCAAAGGCTGACATTTCAAGCATATGTGCGTTCCACGGCCGCCCACAACCGTTTTGACTATAGCTCGTCCACATTGAACGCAAGGCTGTTCACCTTTGCCATAAATTTTAAAGGAATGCTGGAACATGCCAATTTCGCCTTGCCCATTCACGAATGATTTGATCGATGAACCGCCAGCCGCAACAGCGTCTCTTAAGGTCACGATGATGGCATCATAAAGTTGCTGCAGTTCCTTGGCCGACAAGCTGTTTGCAGGACGTTCGGGGTGAATACCCGCCATAAACAAGGACTCGTCTACATATATATTTCCTAGACCAACGATATATGCTTGGTTTAACAACAATGGTTTGATTTTGGTTGAGCGTTTCGCAACAGCCCCTTTAAAAGCTTCAAAGGTGAAATGGTCATCAAGCGGTTCAAGCCCAAGCTTGTTCAGCGGCGGCTGCTCCAGTTCTTCACCCGGCAGGAATAGATGCATCGTGCCAAACTGGCGAACATCTTTATATCTCAATTCCGTTCCGTCCGTAAAATGAAAAATAACGTGGGTATGCGGCTCAAGCTCATCGGTCTGTTGATAGAGTCCATATCGGCCTTCCATCCTAAGATGTGATACTAACACTAACCCATCTAAGATGAAGCGAAGAAACTTTCCGCGGCGTTCCACATGAGAGAACGTCTTCCCTTTTAACGCATCAGCAAACAACGCAATATCGTCAGGCTTTATAATAATGCGAGGTAATCGCACACTAACATGATCAATCGTCTTATTTGGTATAAGTGCGTTTAACGTGCGTTTAACCGTTTCGACCTCTGGTAATTCCGGCATCACTTTCACCTCAATTTATTTAGCTTCATACCAATTAGATCCCATACTCACATCAACCTTTAATGGGACATTCAACTGAACGGCGGACTCCATTGTTTCGGTGACCAGCTTCTTCATCAGCTCAATTTCAGCAGGCGGAACCTCAAACACCAATTCGTCATGCACCTGAAGCAGCATTCTGCTCTGTACGCCTTCTGCTTCCATCCGCTGAGCCATCTGGACCATCGCACACTTAATAATATCGGCGGCAGACCCCTGAATCGGAGTATTCATCGCCGTTCGTTCGGCAAAAGAACGCAAATTAAAATTAGACGCATTAATCTCAGGCAGGTAACGTCTGCGATGCAGCATCGTCGAAACATAGCCATCCCGCTTCGCCTGCTTCACAATGTCTTCCATATAACGTCGAACACCCGTAAAGGCCTGAAAATATTGATCGATAAATGCAGCCGCTTCTTTTCGTGTAATATTGAGATTCTGTGACAAACCGTAATCACTTATACCGTACACAATTCCAAAGTTAACTGCTTTCGCTTGTCTCCGCATATTTGAATCGACCTGATCTTGACTTACACCGAACACATCCATCGCTGTTTTCGTATGAATATCCATATCGTTCTGGAACGCTTCGATTAAGCCGGGATCCTCGGAAATGTGCGCCAGAATACGCAGTTCAATCTGCGAATAGTCAGCGGCTAGGATAACCCACTCTGGTTCAGACGGTACAAACACTTTGCGAATTTTACGACCTTCCTCTAAGCGAATAGGAATATTCTGCAAATTGGGGAACTGGCTGCTTAACCGCCCTGTAGCGGCTATTGTCTGTCTGAAATAGGTATGTACTTTCTTCGTCTCTGGATGGATTTCTTTCAGTAACCCTTCAATATAAGTAGATTGAAGCTTAGATAATGTGCGGTAATTCAGAATATAGCCAATGATGGGATGATAAGGTTCTAATCGCTCTAATACTTCTGCATCCGTAGAGTAGCCCGTTTTGGTTTTCTTCTGCACAGGAAGACCTAACTTCTCGAACAATATCTCACCTAGCTGCTTAGGTGAATTAATATTAAATTCTGTGCCGGCTGCTTCGTAAATGTGCTCCATCAGCTTCTCCAGCTGTCCACCTAATTCCTTGCCATAATCCTCAAGCTGCTCACGATGCACAAGCACCCCGAAGTTCTCCATTCTAGCAAGCTCATGGGCTAATGGCAGCTCCATCTTGTAGAATAAATCGTGCATTTCATTCTTCTCCAGCTCGGACTTCAACAGCGGTGTGAGTGTGGTAACCGCTCCTGCTTTCCGTCCCAAATGCTCTGCCAGCACATCAGCAGCAGGTATTTGGAATTTGGCTCCTTTTCCGAATACCTCATCATCATCCTTAGGTCCCGCGACAGCATATTTTCTCGCTAATGCGGAAAGGCTTTGATTCGACTCCGTTGGATCTAACAAATAAGCGGCCAGCAGCACGTCAAACGTCACGCCTCTTAAGGCAATACCTTTCCATTTCAACGCAACAAGCGCTTTATGTACGTCATACACATGCTTCTCTGCCTGTTCATCACCGAGCCAATCCACTATAAATGCCAGTTCGTCAGACTTTAATACATCAAACGAAATGACATATGACGTTGTCTCCTCATGCAAGCATAAGCCAACAATGTCCGACTGATGGGGATTCTCCCCAGGAATCTCCACGTGTAAGGATGAGATGGATTGATTCGCCATGGCTTCCTTCAGCACACTGCTATTCTCGGGGGTGATTTGAATAACCGTTAATGCATCATCCACCTGTTCAGAAACACCTTGATCCTTTAAATTCAAACGCTCCAGCAGCGATTTAAACTCTAATTTCTGGAACATTGCAGCTAATAATTCTGGGTCGTAACCTTCGTAGGCATAAGTGTCCCAAGCGGCTTCCATCGGCACTTCTCTGTAAATGGTCGCCAGCTGTTTACTCATCCGTGCATCTTCTTGATGTTCCTCGATTCTTTCTTTCATCTTGCCCTTCAACTCACCAACGTAATTCAGCACTTCCTCTACCGTACCATATTGATGCAGCAGCTTTAGGCCTGTCTTCTCCCCAATGCCAGGGACACCTGGAATGTTGTCCGACGCATCTCCCATCAGCCCTTTTAGATCAATAATTTGCGAAGGGGTAAGACCGTATTTTTCTTGTATTGCAGCAGGGTTGTATTTGTCTACTTCACTGATTCCCTTTCGAGTCAAAGCAATCGTTACTTGATCAGAAGCCAGCTGCAGCATATCCTTGTCCCCTGTTACAACCATAACCTCTATATCCTTAGACGCATCTGCAAGCCTAGTAAGGGTACCAATGATATCATCCGCTTCGTAACCCTCCAGCTCAAATTGCGAAATCGAGAACGATTCCAACAGCTCTTTAATAAGTGGAAACTGCTCAGACAACTCAGGCGGTGTTTTGGAACGGCCTCCCTTGTATTCTTTGAATTGCTCGTGTCTAAACGTCACTTTCCCCGCATCGAAGGCAACCAAGAAGTGAGTGGGCTTCTCTTCCTCTAGCAGCTTCAGCAGCATGGTCGTAAATCCGTACACTGCATTCGTATGTATACCTCTGGCATTACTCAGAAGCGGTAAAGCGAAAAAAGCACGGTAGGCAATGCTGTTACCGTCTATAATAATCAATTTAGACATAAAGACACCTCTACTTTTCGAAAATCCGAATTCTTATTCGTATGCATTTATCTTAGCACAGTTATACCTCAATCCGAAAATAAGATCGCGCCGCCATTGCATCATGAACATGATGAAATTGTATGAAACCGTAAGGTTTTCATCGCATGCCGCATATAGTGTATTAAATCCATACGTTGAACGATTGGGCATAACCCGAACTAATTTGCAGCGAGGTGAAACAGCAAGTGAAATTAACATTTCATCCAGAACGCAAAAAAGTCATTTTCTTCGATATGAATAACACCATCGTTGATAAAGATAAGAGCCTTGAGCACAGCTTCAAGAAGGCACTTCAATCCTACACTGCACGATGGGACGCTGACCACAGCTTTAATGTCAACACCACATGGAAAACCTATAGACAGCGCTGGAAAGAAAAAGCCGAAACCGTTAGCATCAATAAACGAAATGCACGTGAACTTAGACTGCAGTGCCTTAAGGAATCACTTCGCCCGCTCCCACTGCCGCAGGAGACAGCTTTTCTCAACAGCATGATGGAGGAAATGCAGAAGCTTCAGACGGAGGAAGTTCAATTGTTCCCAGACGTCAAATCCATCGTGGAACAACTAGCCTCCAAATATAAGTTATCTATTCTAAGCAACAGCCCTAAGCAGCAAATTCTCAGGCAATTGGAAGTGAGCGGTTTATCACGATGGATCCCGGCCAAATACGTCTTCTCACCGGGCCAAGGCTTACCTAAGAAACCAAGCCCTAAGCTGTTCGAACATGCGCTGTCAGAGATGAAAGTCCCTGCAACAAAAGCAATCATGGTCGGTAATACTTGGAAAATAGACGTTTATGGTGCTACGCGGTCCGGTTTGGACGCAGTCTGGATACATCGTTATCACAAAAAAAAATCCTCCCAACGAAAAATTGGGAAGGAACGTGTCTTTATTATACGCCGCTTTAAACAGCTCGCAGAATTATTCAAATTAGATTAGACGCATGTATAATCGGCTGTGCTCTCGAAAGACAGCTTTCACGGATCAACTGCTGGACATCCATCCGTACGGGGTGCAATTTAGGGGCTGGGCAGCCTAAATAATAGCCTTGCCCGAAATGAATTCCCATTCCGATGAGTTTCTCGAGCTCTTGCTTCTGTTCTATCCCTTCTGCGATAATGCGAATATTCATTTTCTCGGCAAAGCTTATAAACGTCTCAACAATATATTCCTTCACTTTGTCTTGATGAATATCTTTGATTAAAGAACGATCTACCTTAATATAATCCGGTTCAAGCTCAGCTATGGCTTGCATAGAAGAATAACCCGCTCCCGCATCATCAATCGCAATTTGATAGCCCTGGCTGCGATAATGCTGCAAAACCTTTTTCGCACTTGAGAAATCTTCAACTGAGCTGCGTTCTGTTATTTCGAACACTACATTTGAAGGCCCAAGCCCGTGGGCCTCGAGCAGCTTTAATGTTCTTCCTGGACTGAACTTAGGATGGTGGATAATCTCTGCCATTATATTAATGAACACCTTCTGTTGATGCTTCATCCCATTGATTCCCCGAATCGCCTTCTCCCTTGCCAGCTTTTCCAATACATAAACGCTTCCGTCGGTTTTAGCAGTTTCGAACAGTTCAAGCGGTGACTGGAAGCTGCTCTCCTCTGGCGTCCTTGTTAACGCTTCGTAGCCGAAGATTCGACCATCTGAAAGTGATACAATCGGTTGGTAGACACTGCGAATACTCCGTTTCTCAAGTATGGTGTGATATTCTTTTAATTTCAGCAATTGTGCCTGCTCTAAGTATGGCAGCCTTGTATGTCTTAAAGCTTGTTTGATCGCAGCATACAGCACACTCTCGACAGGCTTATCTGGAGAATACAAGCAGAGCGAATGCCCAACATTTAATTCAAGCTGAGGTTTTATAGGCTTATATTGGTAAAGATGGGCTTCCAAGTGCACCTTCAGATACTGTACACTGGCTTGCAAATTCCATGTCGCTTCTTGTATGGAGACCCCCCGATAAGCAAAATATATAACGTAATCATCCCCCATTTTCCTTCGAAAAAAAATAGAGGAACAGGGCGTCTCCACGGTTTGAATCAGGCTCTCTAAATGCTTAACCAACTCAACCCTGTTTAATTGCCCCTGTTGTCCCTCTATTTGTTCCATATTGGCAATTTCCAAAACCATTAGGCCTACATAACCTACAGTTAAATGCTCACTAACAACTTGAACCAAGTCAGACTCCATTGAATTCAATTGAAGCATTATTCCACACCTGCCTAACATCATATGATTATAAGGGATTAATTGCTCACCTCCCTCATTTGTCATATTTTATCAACAGGATGTTAAGAAGATTGTCGAGAAGTGTTAAAGTAATGTAAATTATTGTTAAGCACAATTATCCATTTAAATCTGGACGCTTACCCTTAACCAAGTAAACCACACTTTCCCCGATATTCGTAGCATGGTCCGCCATACGTTCCAAGTAACGGCCAACGAAGCACAACAGAATAACTTGATTTACGGATTTAGGATCCTCAACCATAAAGACGAAGAGCTCACGCAGGATCTGGCTGTACAAATGATCGACCTCATCATCCATTTTCGCCATTTTGTATGCTAAATCAACATTTTCATCAACAAATGCCGTAATACTCTCATTGGTCATTAATTGTACAATTTCGGCCATTCGCGGGATATCTACAAGCGGTTTAATCCACGCTTGATCTCCAATCCGTTTCGTTACTTTGGCAATATCCACCGCTAAGTCTGCCATACGTTCTAAATCAGACGCCATTTTGAAGGCTGTCAAAATTCGACGCAGATCCTTAGCAACCGGCTGTTGGGTTGCGATAAGCTGCGTGCCTATATCATCAATCGTTTCCTCTATTCTATTAATCTCACTATCATTAGCGATCACCTGATCAGCCAGTTCCATATTATTTTCTTTTAAGGATCTAACAGAATCTAGAATGGCTGTTTCCACCATACCGCCCATCTCAATTAATGCCTTTCTCAGCTTGTCCAAGTGCGAATCAAACTGTTGCCGGTTGTTGCTAGCCATTTATTCTCCTCCTCTAAATAAAATTTCGTATGTGCACACATTGCGGCATTGATGTGTCATGCCGGACTCCATCTAATATGCACTATACGGTTAACTAACCCATTTTATTCTTAAAATCCCGTTAAGTTCGACTCTATAGATATTTGATTAACCAAAACGGCCCGTAATGTAATCTTCAGTACGTTGGTCCGTTGGATTGGAGAACAAACTGACCGTATCGGAGCTCTCAATAACCTCGCCATTTAGGAAGAACGACGTTTGATCCGACACACGCGCAGCCTGCTGCATATTATGGGTTACGATGACAATAGTGTATTCCTGCTTTAATTCTTGAATCAACTCTTCAATTTTCAAGGTTGAAATCGGGTCTAAGGCCGACGTAGGCTCATCCATAAGCAGTATTTCCGGGCTGACTGCAAGCGCTCTGGCAATGCATAATCGCTGCTGTTGGCCACCGGATAAACCGTAAGCTGATTTTTTCAGGTGGTCTTTGACTTCACCCCACAATGCGGCACGTTTGAGGCTGGTTTCAACGATTTCGTCTAATACAGCTTTATTCTTCATTCCGTGAATGCGAGGGCCATATGCCACATTATCATAAATCGATTTCGGAAATGGATTCGGCTGTTGGAATACCATTCCGATGTTCTTGCGCAATAATTCTACGTTCACATCACTATCATATATGTTGGTACCGTTCACCATGACCTGTCCCTCAATGCGAATACCCTTGATCATATCGTTCATTCGGTTTAACGTGCGCAACAATGTAGACTTACCGCATCCAGAAGGTCCGATAAAAGCCGTGATGGCCTTTTCCTCTATTTGCATATTGACATTCTTAAGAGCATGAAACTCACCGTAATAAAGATTTAAGTGTTGTATATCTACAATGCTCATCCATCTTCCTCCTACACTTTGATTGAGTGGTTTTTATTTTCGTTGGTATTTATTACGTAAATAAATAGCAAATGCGTTCATACCTAGAAGCATAATCAACAGCAGAATGATGCCAGCACCCGCTACGTTCTGGAATTCTGGTTTAGCTTGGCTTGCCCAAGTATAGATCTGGATCGGCATGACCGTGAATGAATCCATAACACTTTTAGGCAAGAAAGCAATATAGGCTACAGCACCAACCACAATAAGAGGTGCCGTCTCACCAATAGCACGAGACAATGACAAAATTGATCCTGTCATGATCCCCGGAAATGCTGACGGCAGCACGACTCTAACGATCGTTTGCCAACGATTCGCACCGAGCGCGAAGGAGGCATGTCTTTGATGCATGGGGATCGCTTTAATGGCTTCTTGTGAAGCTACGATAATAATAGGCAGAACCAGCAGTGTCATCGTTAATGCACCTGCTAATAAACTTTTACCCAGTCCGAATATACGCACAAAAATAGTTAATCCTAACAAACCATATACGATGGAAGGGACGCCAGCCAAATTGGAAATATTCGTTTGAATGATCCGGCTCAGCTTCGTATCCCGAGCATATTCCTCTAAGTAAATAGCCGTAGCTACGCCTATGACGAATGTTAAAGGCGCGGTGATACACATCATCCAAAGCGTACCCACAAGGGCTGCTAGAATGCCTGATCTCTCGGGCAACCTTGAAGAGAAGCTGGTCAGAAACTGCCAATCCAGCCAGCCTAATCCACTGACCAAAATTTGGATGATCAGTAATGCTAGTGCCACGACCCCAAACAAGGTCGAAAGCAGAAACAAGACGTGAAACATACGATTTTTACGCTTGCGTTTCATGAGTTGTTTATTGAATGCTTGTTCATTCATCTTAATATTCCTCCCTGAACTTTCTAGAAATGTAACCTGCAAGAATATTCATAAAGAGGGTCATTACAAACAATGTAATACCAACAGCATAAATCGTTAAATATTCAATACTGCCATAGCCTGTATCCCCAGAGCTCACATTGACGATATAGGCCGTAAGAGTCTCAATGCTTTGAAGTGGATTTAAAGACATACTTGGCAGCACACCCGCAGCTAAAGTTACAATCATCGTTTCGCCAATGGCACGAGATAAACCAAGTACGAATGAAGCTACGATTCCAGAGAACGCTGCAGGCACTACAACCTTCGTTGATACTTCTAAACGTGTAGAACCTAAAGCATAAGAGGCATCCCTTAAAGAGCGCGGCACTGCAGTCATCGCATCCTCACTCAGGGAGGAGATCATCGGTATAATCATAATCCCCACCACAATCCCTGCACTTAAAGCGTTAAACACATTCGTTTCAGGTATAAAATATTGAATGACGGGCGTTACGAAATTTAAAGCAAAGAAACCATAAACAATCGTAGGAACCCCTGCCAAAATTTCCAATACAGGCTTCAAGACAGACCTGACTTTAGCTGGAGCATACTCACTCAAATAAATGGCACTGCCTAATCCAATGGGCAAGGCAACGACACTTGCGATAACCGTTACCATCAAAGTGCCGACGACAAGAGGCAGCACCCCAAATGATTGAGGCTGAAATAATGGCTTCCAGTCGGTCCCGAAAGCAAATTCCCAAATCGGTACCTGTCTAAAAAAGCCCGATGATTCAGTGATCAATATAACAACTATTCCAATCGTGGTCAGGATGGATACAGCCGCAAATAAGAAAAGGATGATCGGCATTAAGTGATCGGTCGAGAAAAAGGGTTTCTTCTGTTTTAATTCAATTTTTCTAGTTTGAAGCGCCATGAAACAGCCTCCCGATTTTACTATATTTACAATTTATTAACATATGTCTTTCAACATGTCGATAACCGTGACGCCATAGAAAATTCTATGAGGAGCGCCACGGCTAGCAACCTTTTAAGCATATGTTAACTTAGATGATGGAATCAATTTCAAAACGCGCTGTATTGCTAATTATGAAATTGAATCATGGTTGAAACTATTCAAGATGTGCTAAGTTTGCATCATATTTTTCTTGAGGCAGTCTTACATAACCAACTTCCTCCGCTAAATCTTGACCTGTTGATCCCATGTAAAATTTAATGAACTCAGCTACTTCAGGACGGCTTAGAGCGCTTTTTAATGGATAGATATAAATTTCACGAGACAATGGTTGGTAACTGCCGTCACCGATAGTTTCTAGTGTCGGTTCCACTGCTGGGGAAGCATCGTCCACTTTGATTTTAACTGCTTTTAATCGACCCGCATTCTCAAGATAGTAAGCAAAACCAAAGTAACCTAAAGCATATTTGTTACCACTAACACCTTGAACGAGTACGTTATCATCTTCGGATGGGTTGTAATCGTCACGGGATGCTTTAGCTTCACCATTGATTGCTTCAGTGAAGTATTCAAATGTACCCGAAGCCGTTCCAGGACCGAAAAGTTGAATCACTTCTTCAGGGAATCCATCGCGAACTTGAGACCATTTTGTTACGGTGCTGCCTGGCTCCCAAATCTTCTTCAATTCATCAACCGTTAATTCAGTTGCCCAGTCATTATCAGGATGAATAACTACAGTGATGCCATCGTAAGCAACTGGCATTTCAATCGCTTCGTCACTCTTCTCATTAATTGCTTCTATTTCGGAATCTTTGATATGACGAGACGCATTGGCGATATCAGCCTCGCCGTTGATAATTGCTTTGAAGCCGTTAGAAGAACCGGATAATCCTACCGTTACGTTGACATCAGAGTTAACAGCCATAAATTCTTCAGCTACAGCTTGGGAGATAGGATACACCGTGGAAGAACCATCAATTTTAACAGTGCCGCTTAATGCTGCACCCTCTCCTCCTTGAGCTACATCTGTACTTGCGGTGTTACCGCCTGCACATGCAGTTAAGGAAACAACTAACGCTGCTGTGGTTAAAAGCAAAGACCCTTTTTTCAATACACTTGTAAACAATCTGACCACTCCTTGTTTTTCTTTAGGTTTGTCTTTCACACTTCACATGTTACGAGCCTACTGTTTTCGGAATTTCAGAGATTTGTTAACGGAGTGTAAAATATCGTCGAATCTATTACCCGAGGTTTAATAGTTTCACGATCTCTGCCAATTCGACAACATTTACATAACGTTTACATAGATTGATAGTCCAGTTAATATGCATTCTTTAATATGAAGACATCTGGTGCGGCCTTATAGCAGCAATAAGATAAGAAACAACCTTTATAGATATGGAGGAAATCAGATGTCTACCATGTTCAATCGTTTTTCAATGAAAATGAAGCTTGTTTTTGGATTTTCGATTATCATCTTGATTTCTGCTGCTGTAGCTTGGATTCATAATGACAAAATGAACGATATTCAATCTCAGATGACAGCACAGAATCAGGAAGTTCAAGATCAAATCTTAGCCATACAATTAAAAGAAAAAGTACAGCTCCTGGAAACGATGAAGATGGAGATCATGTTTACTAAGGATCTAAACTTAGCTGGAAACTATGAGCGCGAAGCCGCTGTCTTCGATCAATACATTACTCAGATAGGTGAAACCGCCTCGAATAAAGACCAGCGGGAATGGCGAGCTAAGCTCAAAGCTGTTTCGTCTGAATATCAGAACGGTTTCCATCAAGCCCTGAATACCATTCAGGAGGGTAACCTGGAAGGGGAGGCGTTAGACAGCCGCTTAAAGCAAATTTACGACATGTCTGCCTTGTACAAGGACTATATATTCGAAATTGTAGATCAATTCAATATTTCTTATGCCGAAACTTCCCAAGCAGCAATGGAAAAGTCACATCGCATGTTGAATGAGGCCAGCCAAACCTCCATTATCGCTGCGATCGTCGTCTTATTGTTCACCGTCGCGGTATCCATCGTCTTGTATCGCTCATTCATTCATCCGATACATAAACTGCAGCAAACCGTCACATGCATTGCCGAAGGAGATTTAACCAAGAAAATTCATTCCACAGACCGTGACGAACTGGGGCATCTGTCACGATCATTTGACCATATGATTGATCGCGTACAAGGTATGTTAAAGAATACGCAGCACATTGCAGCTTCATTACATGATCATTCCGATTCATTCAAACAATTTTCAAGGGCGACCGCTGAGGCTAATGCCGATATCGTTCAAGCTATACATGAAATGTCCTGCGGGGCAATTCAACAAGCTGAAGACTCTGAGAAAAGCGTGCAACTGCTTCAGGAGGTCAATGTGGAAATTCATGACATCACCTTATTTACCGATGACATGAAGGAAACCAGCGAGCTAGCCTCTCTCCACACCGAACAAGGCGCACAATCGGTCAGAGATCTTAAAACTTCTGCCGACTTAACTCAAGAGGTGGTAGATCAGC
This sequence comes from uncultured Paenibacillaceae bacterium, assembly GCA_964447355.1. Classification (GTDB taxonomy): domain Bacteria; phylum Bacillota; class Bacilli; order Paenibacillales; family CAYUSG01; genus CAYUSG01. The sequence goes on along the minus strand of CAYUSG010000007.1, from coordinate 33,410 downwards.
TATCCTCTTCTATGGTACATCTTGCTCAGCAAACACAGCATATTGGTTCCATATCCAAGACCATCGCGCATTTATCAGGACAAACGCATGTGCTCGCCCTCAATGCCGCCATAGAAGCAGCTAGTGCCGGATCGCATGGCCGAGGGTTCGCTGTGATCGCAAACGAAGTGAGAAAGCTTGCCAAAGAATCTAATGACGCCGCCCAACATATTACGACCATCATTATGGAACTGAAGACGCTAATGGATGAATCTGAACATCACTTATCCCGCGTCAAAGACATGGTTCAGTCACAGCATAACAAGGTGAATGATACCCTGCTGGCGTTTAGTTCCATTCACCAATCAATGTCACAAACAGCAGAGCAAATTGATCAAATCCATATCAGAATAGAACACACTAAGCAGCGTAATGACAACCTTGTCGCAATGCTTCAATCCGTTAGTGCCATAACGGAAGAAACAGCAGCTGGTGTAGAAGAAGTGAATGCCACATCCGGACAACAGAATGGACAAATTCAAGCTATAGTCGATCAAGCCGAGGATATGTATGAACTCGCGATGAACCTATTTGCTGAAATTAACAAATTTCAAATGGAGGACGATGAAAGAGGACATCAAATATTAAGAAAAGCTTCGATCGAAGCCTAGCAATAATAGAAAAAAGACCGCACCCGTTATGAACGCATTGTTCACAGGGTGCGATCTTTTATCACAATTTAAAGAGGTCTTGAATTTCTAAAATTAAAGCAACACGGCCGTCTCCTAGTATCGTTGAACCTGAAATACATTTGACTTTACCAAGATATGAACCAAGTGATTTAATGACAATATCTTGATTCCCTAACAGTTCATCAACGGGTAACGCAATGCGTTTATCCGCCGTCCCAATTACGACAAAAGACAGATGATTGTTGTTCTCATCTCGTGGAAAATGAAAATAATCATGCAACCATACGATGGGAATTACGCGATCTCGGATCACCACAATTTCTTTGCCTTTTAGGGATTGAATATCCTGCTTCTTTATTCTTACAATCTCAACTACATTAGCCATAGGTATAATGTAAGTACGGGAATACAGTTTAATTAGAAGGCCTCTAATAATAGCTAAAGTCAGCGGCAAGCGAATCTTAAATTGTGTCCCTTGACCAAGTACAGTATGTATATCAATAAGACCGTTCAATCGTTCAATATCACTGCGCACAATATCCATTCCCACACCGCGGCCAGAAATCTCGCTCACCATCGAAGTGGTTGAGAAGCCCGGTTCAAAAATCAATTGAATCGCATCCTGATCACTCATTCGTTCGGCATCTTCTGGTGTAATGATTCCCTTTTGAATGCCTACCTCTTTCATTCTAGCTGGGTGAATACCAGCACCATCATCTTCAATAGTAATCATGACATGATTATCCTCATGGGCAGCCCTGATATGAAGCCTACCTGACTTGGGTTTACCTAGCTTAATTCTTTGCTCGGGCGGCTCTATTCCATGATCCACAGCATTGCGGATTAAATGAATCAGCGGATCACCAATTTCTTCAATTAGCGTGCGATCCAGCTCGGTTTCACTTCCTTCAAGTGTCAATTCAACCTCTTTATTCAAATGATGGACCAGATCCCGCACCATTCTCGGAAACCGATTAAACAACTGTTCAATTGGCAGCATACGCACCTTCATTACGCTGTCCTGAAGATCGGCAATCACCCGTGTGATGTGATCTGAAATGTGGTTCAAATGCTGAACATCCTCATGCTCATGGAAAGAACGGTTTAATTGATCTCGAACCTGGTTAATGCCCGTCTGATCAATGACTAATTCACCAACCAGATTCATTAAGTGCTCTAAACGTTCCACACTTACTCGAATGGTTTGCTGCTTATGTTTTACAGGCTTCACTGGAAGATCCAAGCATTTTTCATTTGGGACGGTATCTTCCCTATAGTTTGCTTGCGTATTAAGAGCAGAGATTAATTCCACTTGTATGACGTCCACAAATTCATTTACTACCGATTTTAATACGTCGGGCTCCAGTTCTGAGTGTATTGTGATCACAAGATTCCTGGATGCTTCATCGTCTAATGTCTCTTCTTCCAAAGCCGGTTTAACATCAATTAAATATCCTAACTCCATTAATTGGTTGCAGATGAGCACTGCTCTTGCCCGCTTCAATTCACACTTCAAGTCTATTTCAATGTGCATCGTCCAGGAATGAACGGAAGAAGACCCCGGATCAGGGGATGACTCCTTCGTTGTTCCGGTCAGTAATGCATTGACTTGCGCAACCAAAGGCTGAATATCAACTGAGAACTCCGTCCCATCAGCAAAATCTTGTTTCAACACCCTTAGCGCATCTAAACATACAAACAGATGATCTATCATCAAAGGGGTTATCGTGATTTGATGGCTTCGAACGCCATCCAGCAGCTGCTCCATTTCGTGAGTAAGTTGTTTCATAGGTTCCAAACCCATCGCTGCGGAAGAGCCTTTTATGGTATGAGCACAACGAAACAGACACTGTATCGCTTGGTCCGAAGCTCCATCTCGTTCTAATCTTAGCAATTCTTCATCCATGATCTGAAGTTGTTCGTCCAATTCCTCAAGGAAAACCTGGGTGAACTCACTTATTTTCAAGCCGGATCCCCCTCCTTAAGGAGAACCTGGTCTAATTCAAGAATACCCACCAACCCTTCAGGGGTAAAACCAATTCCAACGAAGAATGCGCCATTAATTTGGCCTAAGCGCTCAGGCGGCTGTTGAATATCTGAAAAGGTAGTCACCTTGTTCACTTGATCCACCATAATCCCTACAACATCGTCTTTATGGTTCACGACAATTATTCTGGGCTGCTTCGTCTTCGCTTCTCCATCCACTTGAAATAAATACCGTAAGCTGATGACTGGAACAACCTTTCCTCGAAGATTGATCACCCCTTTAACATAGGGCTGAACATTGGGGATTTCCGTAATATCTTGCAGTTTGATAATTTCATGTATGTCGGATATCTTAATCGCATAACGTTCCTGCTCAATGCCGAATTCAATATATTGCTCCAGTCTGGCTGACATAAAGACACCTTCTTTGATTATTAGGATAACTCCTTACGTTGTTTTAAAAACAGAGACAGTAGTGTTCAAATCTTCTGCTAATCTCGCAAGGGACTGGCTGGTCGAGGCCGTTTCTTCAGAGGCTGCGGCCGCTTCTTCGCTAGCGGATGCAATCATCTCAATCGATTGCAGTACTTCAGTCGATTGTGCCGCTTGCTCTTCGGTCGCTGCCGCGATCTCCGACACCTTCTGTGCAGATTCATTGACCATATGTATGATGCGTTCAAAAGCTTCACCCAGCTGCTTAGTTTTCAATACAGCTTCGGCAGCTGATTTCACACTGACACTCGTATTATTCTGCATCCCCTTAATAATGTCAGTAATTTGCTTGGTCGCCTCTCCGCTTCGTTCTGCAAGCTTGCGCACTTCATCTGCGACCACCGCAAATCCCCTTCCCTGCTCTCCAGCCCTAGCAGCCTCAATGGCAGCATTCAATGCTAGCAGGTTGGTCTGCTCAGCAATATCATCAATGACTTCGATGATGTCGCCAATTTTGACGGCATCCTCTTCCAATCGGTGCATCTGTGCATTTACTTCATCCATACCACTAATGGATGAGACTACAACTTGTCCCCCATCACGGGCAATCGTTAGTGTATTGTTCGAGATGGCAGACGCCTCCTCAGCACTTGCCGCTACAGAGTTGATCGCTGTATTCAGCTCTTTAAACAATTCATTCATATTCGATGCTGCGTTCGCTTGGTCGTTGCTGCCGCTGGCAATTTCTTCAGTGCTTGAAGAAATTTGTTGGGAAGCTGCTGCTAGATTCTGTGCTGAAGTCAGTGTTTCGTTAATAAGATTCCTCAGATTATCAACCATCACATTAACAGAAACAGCAAGCTGACCTACCTCGTCCTTAGATTGTATAGTGGCTGTTTCCCTTAAATCCCCATTTGCAACTTTCTTAAGAAGCTCAACCACCTGGCTAAGCGGAAGAGATATTCTACTTGAAACAAAGCTTCCGAGTAAAATACTTAAAATAAATGCTAGAATGATACACCCAATAAGAATACCTCTGGAAATCTCGAAGCTTGAACGAGCTTCAACACTTTTTGCTTCAGCATCGCTGACACTGATCCCAATTAACGCTCTAAGATCAGATTCAATTTGATCGCCTACAATATTCATTCGACTGCCGTCCTTCATAAAATTCCTAAGTTCGACATCTTTATCTTCCATCGCAAGTTGTACCGCTTGATCGATCATTCCCTTGTATTCAGGCCATACAGACATAAGGCTCTTAATTAAGTTACTTTCTTCTGATGTCAAATCTGTTCTTGCGTTGTATAACTCGAACAGTTTCTCAGCATTGGCCTCTATTTCTTCAGCTTCAGTCACATTATTTTTCTTTGATTCCTGCGACTGAGCCAAATTGACATCGCGGATATTAACGCGTAAACGTTGGTAATAGATTTGAGCTTGTGATAGATCTCTAACAGTAGATAAGTCTTCCACATACATATGTTCCAAATTTGTATTGACTTGCTGCAATGAAATTAAGCTGTATATCCCAATACCAGCCAATAGTAACGCTACAATAAAAAAAGATAAGATGATTTTGAACTTAATTCTCATATTATGAAACCATTTCATTGATGAACACCCTCCGCTGTAAAATTGATTAGGTTCTTTC
>CAYUSG010000007.1:0-28657 GCA_964447355.1 uncultured Paenibacillaceae bacterium | reverse complement strand
CCCTATGTCTTACCTATTGAAGTCTATCGATTCCCAATCATGAATGGTTTCCCCCTCTTGTAATCTGCTTCGAATATCCCCCACAACCACTTCCATAAAAAAACAGCTTTACCACTAAAGGCAAAACTGTCTCTAAGCTGCAACCCGGCTACCGTAGCATAATGCTCTTTAGGCCCGTGGCTTTGCGCCCTTACCTTTCGACAAGTTTGCCAATTAATAGTTCTTATTTCCTATCACATTAACACGTATATAGCACTTTTGGCAATGTATTCTTAAAAACATAATAAAGTTTAGTGAAAAAAATCTCATTTCGTACCATTTATCGAAGGGTTATTAGTCTTATTATACTATCCATTAGGATGTTCATGTTGAATTGTGATGTTATTTGTCGTTTAGTGTCTAATCCAGTTGTTTATCTTATCATTTCTTTGGAACAAACAGCTTCCTCTATCGTTTCTACGAAGGGGTGTTTGACATTCAATGCCGACAAATTTCCCGGGGAATAACAACCGATACGATCGCGCAAAAAAAACAGCTAACCGTTAAGATTTAGCTGTTTTTTCGAACGACTAATTTATATCCTACGCCACGAATCGAATCGATATGGACGGAGTTTTGGTTCATTTCAAGCTTTTTCCTCAATGAACTAACATGAACATCAACGGTTCGCTGACCGCCAATATAATCAAACCCCCATACAATATTCATCAAATCATCGCGGGTAATGACCATGCCTGGACGTTGAACCAGATAGAGCAGAACTTCAAACTCTTTGGGACGGAGCGGAATCGTCTCTCCTTCTAAAATCACTTCGTATTTTTCAGGGTAAATACTTAACTCTCCTAAAGTGATGACTTTCTCATTAGATAAACTGTGTGCCGCTTTATCTTCTTCAGATAAGCTTCTGCGCAGGACAGCCGCCACCCTCGCTAACAATTCGGCCACGCCGAAGGGCTTCGTTATATAATCATCGGCGCCGTGTTTCAGCCCTTGTACCACTTCATCCTCAGCATTTCTAGCTGTTAGTATAATGATGGGCGTCTTATTCCCCTTTTGACGCAATTTTCCTAAAACTTCAAAACCATTCAACCCAGGCAGCATAATGTCTAGTATTATTAAGTCATAGCTATGTTCCAATGCCATCTGCAAACCGTCACCGCCATGCTCTGCGACAGTTGTTTCGTATCCTTCCTGTGTTAAATTATAGGATAATAATCTCGATAAAGTCGGTTCATCCTCAATAACTAAAATATGTTGAGACATACAATCCCTCCAGTGGATGGATATTTTTGGACAACCTGATCATACCACTCCATTGTAAAGCTAGTGTAAATCTTTTGTGAATTTTATATTAACAAATAATTTACACTAATGGATCACGGGCAGCTCGATCGAGAAAGTCGTCCCCATCCCGACTTCGCTTTCAACCCGAATCATCCCCTTATGCATTTCAACTAAATGCTTTACGATAGAGAGCCCCAGACCTGTTCCGCCAGAACTTCTAGATCTTGCTTTATCAACGCGATAGAAGCGTTCGAAGATGCGGGGTAGATCCTTTTTCGGTATCCCTAGACCCGTATCCTGAATATCAATTCTAATCCGTTCTCTCTCCTGCTCGTGTTGTACTGGCATCGCATAGGCCCTTACATAAACTTTGCCATTGTCAGGTGTATAGTTGATTCCATTAGAAACTAGATTTATCAATATTTGTCTAAGGCGATCCTCATCCGCTTCTATATACAAATCCTCATCTACATGAAATTCAAGTGAAATATGTTTCTTCTTCGCTTGCTCAGACATCATTTCCAACGTCTTAGTGATAAAACTTTCCAAGTGAACAGGCGAAAATTGCAGCGGTATACGCCTCGATTCGATCTTCGATAATTCGAGAATATCAACGATGAGACGGTTTAACCGATCACTTTCATCAAAGATAATCTGTAGAAACGATCTCGCGGTTTCCTTATCCTCCATTGCTCCAGCAAGCAAAGTTTCAGCAAAACCTTTAACAGCCGCTATCGGTGTCTTAAGCTCATGGGATACATTAGCAACAAATTCACTGCGCATTTTCTCTAAACGGCGAATCTCCGTAATGTCATGAAGCACGATTACAACACCTGTCCACTGATTAGCAGGAGTCTCTAATGGCACCAAATGAATATCCAACATTTGTTCCTCAGGAAAGAAGAATACAATTTCTTCACGGATATGCTCTTGCTTCTCCATACATTCCTTAATCAAGGATACAAATTCAAAATGCTGGTTCGCCACCTCATACGACTTCCCGATTAATTCCGACGAAGGAATACCGAGCATCTCCTCAGCAGATCGGTTCAATAAGACGATACTTCCTTGATGATCAATCATCACCACACCGCTGATCATATTATCTAGCACACTCTTCAGACGCCCTTCATTTTCTAGAATTCGGTTCATCTGCAGCTGTAAACTGGATGCCATTGTATTGACTGCCCTACCAAGCTGGCCAATTTCATCCTTACTGTTAATCTCAACTCTTGAAGAATAGTTCATATGAGTAATCTGCTGAGCTACACCTGTAATTTTCTCGATGGGTCGGGTTAAGCCCTGAGCTATCCTGTAGCTTATTAAGCCTGCCGCCACGAATAGCACACCCAGTCCGCCGATTAAATAAATCCACAGCTGCGCAATCGCAGCCTCAACGTCTTCCAAGCTCAATGCCAGCCTTAGATACCCTACAACCTTCTCATCCTGGATGACTGGATAGGCTGTATATAACATATTACGATCAACTGTCTCGCTGTATCGAATGGAGTAACCGCCATTATCATGTTTAAGCGCATCACTTACTTCTTCACGGCTTAGATGATTATCCATTTGCCTTGCATCATGATCAGAATCACCAAGAACCACGCCAACATCATTCATAAAGGTCACTCTCGCATTAGCAAACGTCTTGTAATAATCCGCTTGATCCTCGAAATATACCAGCTGTTCAGCTAAAGGTATATCCGATTTCCAATCCATTGATGCAAGAATGATGCGAATTTCTCGCAGCATCCCCTCCTGCAGCGTAGAGATGTGAGATTCCTTAAGAATACGAGCTGTATAAAGACCAGATACAAGTACCGATATCCCTATTAATACAATAAAAATTAGAGCTAACCGTAATCGAAACTTCTTCATAATCGCCCTACCTTTAAATCATGTCATAACACCATCATACCTAATTTTGAACACGAGGAACATCTGCATGTGAAGAAGTTTTGTTAAGTTTTAGTAAATGATGTACCAGTGCTGCGGTTGGCTGCTGAAGCAGTATCGTCAGAATGACAGGAACTGCCGTCATAGGTTCAAAATAAGCGACAGCAAGCACGACCCCTAATGAGATGTTCCGCATTCCTACCGCATAGGTGAGTGTAATCCTCATTTCTCTTTGCTTCAGCCATTTCGATCCTGCATAGCCCAGCACATAACATACCGCTACTAATCCTATAGTGAGGGTTAGTAGCGACACTATATCCCCTTGTAGATTTTTCACATAAGGTGCTATGACCGCAGCATTGATCACGATCACTAAAGCGAATGCGAGTTTAGAAGTAGGCGCTGTGACGAAATGCACCTTTTCTTTTATCAAGCCTTTGCTCCAATGATGAATTCCTAACCCTATCAATGTTGGGATCACGATAATTAACATTAAATTCTTCATAATTGACCACGGATCAACACTAAGCTGCTCCCCGAAAAACCATGACATCAGCATAGGCACCTAAAATGGGCTTAAGATGGAATCAATGACAACTAAAGGCAATATAAACGAAACTAAGCCTCCTGCCATGCCAACCCATATGACAGATGAGACACCAAGCGGTATCACTGCAAACAGCACCATACCGATCACATAAGGTGAATCCGCCCCGAAAATGAAAGCCCCTGCGGCATAAGCTATGAGAGGAGCGATGCCATGCGATAAAACTAAAACGAGTATAAAAATAACTGGACGTTTCAGTGCCTTAGCAACTTGACCGGGACTGCAACCCAGCGCTAATACGAAAGTTAGATAGGCGAACAACAGAGGGATAACATGGCCCCAATCGGCAATATAGCGATGCAGTACAAAGCCAATACCCATCGATATGGGTGTAATGATAAACATGCGTTGCTCGAACCATGCGCTGAATCGAATTCCCGCTTGTTGTAACATATTAAATGTGTCCGTATTCATTGTTGAACATTTCCTCTCTAAAGCGACACCCCACTCTAATAGAGCGGGGTGCCATTTTCTATAACCTATCACACAAAGACGGGGGTCTTAAATTGTTCTAATTTCTCCAACGAATCCTTCTCGACATCTGCGTGCAAGCTGTTGCCGTGAGAATCCATCGTCACGATAGCGGCAAAGCCTTCTACTTGGAGGTGCCACATCGCTTCAGGAATACCGAACTCCATAAAGTCAACACCTTCAACTTTCTTGATCGTTTCCGCATAGTACTGGGCTGCTCCGCCAATGGCATTGAGGTATACACCGCCATGCTCTTGAAGCGCAGCTAACGTTTTGGCTCCCATTCCGCCCTTTCCTATAACAGCGCGAATGCCAAACTTCTTAAGGATGTCGCCTTGATAAGGCTCCTCACGAATGCTCGTTGTCGGTCCTGCCGCTTTGACATGCCAGCCTTCTTCATCCTTCATCATCACCGGACCGCAGTGATAAATGACAGCCCCATTCAAATCAACAGGCGCATCATGATCCATCAAGTATTTGTGAAGCGCATCACGGCCTGTGTGCATAAGGCCATTTATAACTACCACATCGCCTACACGCAGCTGGCGAATTTGCTCTTCTGAAATCGGAGTCGTTAAAACGACTTCTTTACGGTCTTTTGTCTGTTCCTGAGCTTTCGCTGCTGCCGCTTCTAGCTCGGATTTCATACTTACGCCTTTACCGCCTTCATATACCCAGCTTTTAATACCCCCGGTTTCACTATTGAGGACCACACCTTGGCGACGATAAGCCCAACAGTTATAGGCCACAGATACGAAGAAGCTGGCCGGCAGACGATTCATAACACCAATTTTACAGCCCAGCAGTGTAACTTGGCCGCCAAATCCCATCGTGCCAATCCCTAATTTATTCCCATTTTCCATAATGTATTCTTCCAGCTTCTGAAGCTCTGGATTCGGATTCACATCGTCAACGGGTCTAAAGAGCTGCTGCTTCGCTAATTCGTAACCTGTAGTTCGGTCTCCGCCGATCCCTACACCAATGAAACCAGCGCTGCAGCCTTGACCTTGCGCTTGATAAACGGCATGCAGAATACATTTACGAATCCCATCAAGATCACGGCCTGCTTTGCCCAAGCCTTCCAGCTCCATAGGCAAGCTGTATTGAATGTTCTTATTCTCACAGCCGCCGCCTTTTAGGATTAGCTTCACTTCTACATCATCTTGTTCCCATTGCTCGAAATGAATAACTGGTGTTCCCGGCCCCAAATTGTCACCGCTGTTCGCTCCTGTTAAGGAATCCACGGAATTAGGACGCAGCTTACCATTCTTCGTCGCGCGTACAATCGCGTTTAGAATTTGCTTTTTCATGATGATTTGATTCGCACCTACTGGCGTATGCACGATAAATGTAGGCATTCCTGTATCTTGACAGATCGGCGATACATTACATTCCGCCATTTCAATATTGTTAGCAATAGTGGAAAGGGATAAAGCTGCACGTGTACCCTGATCTTCAAGCTTTCTAGCTTCATTAATACGTCTTCGAACATCAGCAGGCAGATTCGTAGACGTTTCTTCAATCAGTTGATAAATACTATCTTCAAAATGCTGCATGATTCGGTAGCTCCCTTCGATGTTGAATCTATTATATAATAGCACAAACGAATCCATTTCATCATGCGCTCTAGCGCAAAGCTTAACGCATCTTACGTCATTTTCAATTAGGAGTTGATCAGATTTGAATCATCATTTCTTTGCTTATATTTATCGTTTGCGTTATATAGAACGCTGGAGTTTAATGCGCAATGTCGTAAAGGAGAACGTTGCAGAGCATTCGTATCATGTAGCTATGCTGACTCACGCCCTGTGCACCATTGGGAATGAGGTTTTCGATAAACAGCTTCCAACCGAACGCATTGTAACCACTGCATTGTTCCACGATACAACAGAAGTCATTACAGGAGATATTCCAACGCCTATCAAGCATCATAACCAAGATATCCTGCATCATTTTCGGGATATTGAGCATAAAGCAGCCGAGCAGCTCGCTCAGATGATCCCGGAAGCTCTCAAACCGATTTACAGTCCACTGATTACGGGCAATGACCTTGATGAAGTGACCAAACAATATATCAAGGCCGCTGATCTATTAGATGCTTATCTTAAATGCTCCACCGAATTATCAGCAGGGAATCGCGAATTTAAAGTAGCTCGAGAACAAATTGCCGATAAAATCAATGCAATGGACATGCCCGAAATTCAATATTTTCTCGACCATTTTGCGCCCAGCTTCGAAAAAACAATTGATGAACTCAACTAAAGACTTTTAACTTGAGAAGACAAAACCCCTCGCTAGTCTCCTGTATAAAGTTGACTTGATCCGAGGGGTCTCTCTTCATTAACGGTACATTGGATAATACATAAGATAAATTAACCCTAACAGCACAATGGCGATTACGATACTGAAGGTTTTGATCTTGGATACACTTTGAGCAGCACTAGATCCTTCGGACGGATTCAACACACGCTTTAATGATTTACCCATTATACCTGGCAATGCACCAACAATAATAAATAGGACCAGGACTAAGATGATCCATGCCCACGTATATTCTGCTTTCGATATAAGATAGCCGCCGGTAATAAATTGAATAATCAAGAAGTATTGACCTAATCGGTTTAGCGAAAATAATACGCGAGTGTAGCCTTGAAGCGCATCCCCGCTTAATATTGAAAGCTTGCCCGTCAGAAAAGGCAGGATCAAATAAAAACCCACTGCAATAGCACCTAAGCCATGAAGTGCACGAATGAAGTAATCCATTTACTTCACTTCCTTTCCACATAAAGTTGAACTACCCTGTAAACTTTAATTCCTTATACACATTCATCGCACTAAATCTTGAAAAAGAGCCCGAGATCAGGCACGGGCTCTTTTCTATCCAGTCTTAACCTTGCTGTACGATTTTAATCACATGACGAACGGACTCAGCAGACGTTTCAAGTGCAGCTTTCTCATCTGCGGTCAGCTCCAGCTCGAATATCTTCTCAATACCCCCGCCGCCAAGTAATGTAGGAACACCCATGAACAAGTCTTGATATCCATATTCGCCTTCCAGCAAAGCAATCGCAGGGATGATGCGTTTCTGATCTTTCAAGATCGCTTCAGCCATCTGAACCAAAGAAGCGGCTGGAGCATAATAAGCACTGCCGTTTCCTAGCAGATTAACAATTTCACCGCCGCCTGCACGGGTACGCTGAACTATCGCTTCAATGCGGTCTGCTGGTATCAGCTTCTCAATCGGGATGCCGCCTACGTTGGAGTAACGCACTAGCGGTACCATATCATCACCGTGTCCGCCAAGCACAAAGCCGCGAACGTCTTTGACCGATACGTTTAATTCTTGAGCGATGAACGTACAATAACGTGCTGTATCTAGTACGCCTGACTGACCAATAACCCGGTTCTTGGGGAAACCTAACGCGTTATAGGCGACATAGGTCATGGCATCTACTGGGTTACTAAGGATAATTACGTAAGAATCTGGGCAATATTGCTTCACGTTCTCACAAACGGATTTCATAATGCCCGCATTGGTGTTCACCAGATCATCACGGCTCATTCCAGGCTTGCGGGCAATGCCAGCCGTAATGATAACGATATCTGAACCCGCTGCATCTTCATAGTTGGAGGAACCTACAATGTTGCTGTCAAAGCCCTGTACTGGACTAGCTTCTAACATATCGAGCGCTTTCCCCTTCGTAGGGTTCGCTAGTCCCGGAATGTCAATTAATACAACATCGCCAAGCTCTTTTTGAGCGAGCATTAGAGCAGAAGTTGCACCTGTAAAACCAGCGCCAACAACGGTTATTTTATGCCTTTTGATAGCCATTGTCTCCTTCCCCCTCTATGAAATTATCCCATATTTTTAATGATTTCTTGACCAAACGCGGAGCATTTCACTTCAGTTGCGCCTTCCATCAAACGCGCAAAATCATAAGTGACTGTTTTGTTCGCAATGCTTTGCTCCATACCTTTATAGATCAGGTTCGCAGCTTCCTGCCAGCCTAGATGTTCAAGCATTAATACACCAGAAAGGATGACAGATCCAGGGTTAACTACATCTTTACCCGCATATTTCGGAGCAGTACCGTGAGTAGCTTCGAAGATAGCATGACCTGTCACATAGTTAATGTTCGCTCCAGGAGCGATACCGATGCCGCCAACTTGTGCTGCAAGTGCATCAGACAAGTAGTCACCGTTTAGATTTAACGTTGCAATAACATCAAAGTCTGTAGGACGCGTAAGAACCTGCTGTAATGCGATGTCAGCAATCGCATCTTTAACAATGATTTTGCCAGCTTCTTCAGCTTCTTTTTGAGCTTGGTTCGCTGCATCCACACCTTTTTCTTCCTTAATACGATCATATTGACCCCAAGTAAAGGTCTTATCAGCGAATTCTTGTTCCGCCAGCTCATAACCCCAGTTTTTAAAAGCACCTTCTGTGAACTTCATGATATTGCCTTTGTGTACTAAAGTTACGCTCTTGCGTCCGTGTTGAATAGCGTATTCGATCGCAGCGCGAATTAGGCGCTTGGAGCCTTCGGAAGATACTGGCTTGATACCGATACCTGACGTTTCAGGGAAACGGATCTTCTTAACGCCCATTTCTTGTTGAAGGAATTCAATGACTTTCTTAACCTCTTCAGAACCAGATTGGTATTCAATTCCCGCGTAAATATCCTCAGTGTTTTCACGGAAAATAACCATGTCCACTAGCTCAGGACGTTTGACAGGGGAAGGAACTCCTTTGAAGTAGCGTACTGGACGCAAGCAGGTGTATAGATCTAACTCTTGACGAAGCGCAACGTTCAAGGAACGGATACCGCCGCCGATTGGCGTAGTAAGAGGACCTTTTATGGCTACTATGTATTCTTTAATCGCCTCAAGCGTATCATTTGGAAGCCACTCCCCAAATTGGTTGTAAGACTTCTCGCCTGCATAAACCTCATACCATTCTAATTTTCTTTCGCCTTTATAGGCTTTCTCAACTGCAGCATCTAATACCGCTTGAGCTGATGCCCAGATATCAGGTCCTGTTCCATCACCTTCGATGAAAGGGATAATCGGATTGTTAGGAACGTTTAATACACCGTTCTCGATCGTGATTTTCTCGCCCGCTGTTGGAGCTGCGAATTTTTCAAACTTTGCCATGAATTTGTCCACTCCTTAATTTAATATACATATTGATTCTGTTGAATAGTGTAACACAAACACAAAGATGAACGGGAGTCCGCGCCTAAGAGGCGTATAAGTGGACAACCCGTTACATCACATTAGAAGCTTTATGAATCGATGCGCTGTTTAGCGCTGTTCGACCGGTACGTAGCTTTGATTCACTGGTCCTGTATATTCAGCACGCGGACGAATTAAGCGATTATTCTCATATTGCTCAAGAATGTGCGCTGTCCATCCTGATACACGGCTGATGGCGAAGATCGGTGTAAACAAGTCACGAGGGATTTCCAAGCAGGTATATACCGAAGCGGAATAGAAGTCAACGTTCGGCTTCAACCCTTTTTGACCTGTCACAAGCTCTTCAATTTTTACGGACATTTCATACCATTCCATATTTCCTGTTAATTTACCCAATTCATGAGACATTTTTTGAAGGTGCTTTGCGCGAGGGTCGCCATTTTTGTACACTCTGTGGCCAAAGCCCATAATTTTCTCTTTGTTGGCCAGCTTGTTGTTGATGTAGGATTCAACATTAGCCATTCCGCCAATGTCCTCAAGCATCGCCATAACTGCCTCGTTTGCGCCACCGTGAAGAGGTCCTTTTAAAGTACCAATCGCTGAGGTTACGCCTGAATACATATCGGATAATGTCGCTACCGTTACACGAGAGGCAAAGGTAGAAGCGTTTAATTCATGATCTGCATGAAGCACTAAAGCTTTGTCCAGCGCTTCGATTGCGACTGCTGACGGCTCTTCGCCGGTCAACATATATAAGAAATTCGCAGAAACAGATAGTCCCGCTTTCGGAGCAATAGGCTCTTTGCCATCACGAAGTCTTGCAAAAGCTGCTACGATCGTAGGCAGCTGAGCTTGCAAACGAATCGCTTTGTTATAGTTTGCTTCCTTGCTCATATCCTGAGCTTCAGGATCATAGATGGCAAGGCTGGATACTGCCGAACGAAGTGCGGCCATTGAATTCGTACCTTCTGGATAGAGCCTCATCTGTTCAATCACTTGAGCTGGGATAGCAGCGTTGGCACTTAGCTTTTGCTTCAATTCATCTAACTCTGCTTGAGTTGGAAGCTTGCCGTACCATAGCAGGTATGCCACTTCCTCATAGGATGCGTTTTCTGCGAGATCGTCAATATCAATCCCGCGATAAGTCAACACCCCGTCAATAATGGAACTTATGGAAGAGGTGGTAGCAACAATCCCTTCAAGACCTTTCGTTACAGTCATCTTATATCGCTCCTTTGTATATATCATTCAGGCTGCTGCAAGCCTAGTATGGCAAACGTCGTTAACCATATGTACAACCACAGAAATAATGGCAGCCGAACCCTGATACTAAAATTCATTTAAGGCTGCCTGCCCGACTCTAATGATAATCAATTTTGAATAGGTTGTGAACAAAATCGCACATAAAACTTCATTATCACTACAATAAAGAAATTTTTAAAACCCGCCAAAACGGCTGATTTTTGTGGTTTCAAAAGAAATGATGGTACAATAATTTGGAATAAGAAAAACAACACAAATGGAGGATATACTTATGACAAGTAGCAAGCGGCTCGCCATTATAGACATCGGTTCGAACTCCATTCGTCTCGTTATATATGAATATCAACATGATGCACATCGAATCCTTGATGAAAGTAAAGAGACCGCACGACTAAGCAGTAAAATCGATGAGCACGGTAACTTGCCGCTTCAGCACATTGACGAACTAGCCGAAATACTCAAGCACTTCAAACGATTATGTGAAGTGCATCAAGTGGAAACAATCAAAGCCGTAGCCACAGCAGCCATCCGAAATGCCGAAAACTGCAAACAGATCGTATCCGAACTTTATTCAAGAACACATTTACATATAGAAGTGCTCTCGGGTGAGGAAGAAGCGAAATACGGCTTCTTAGGAACTATAAATGCCTCACCCTTGGATAACGGATACATGATTGATATTGGCGGCGGAAGCACCGAAATCACCTATTTTGAACAGCGAACTATGAAACACAGCATTTCTCTCCCCTTCGGCGCAGTCAATATGACCAAACTCTATTCCGATCAAGGTATCATGACTGAAGCGCAAGTGTATGCCATGCAATCCATGCTGGAGGAGTCAGTCTCTCAGATTCCATGGATTCGTCAACATCCTGGTCTGCTGCTTATTGGCTTAGGCGGAACGGTTCGTTCTATATGTAAAATGATTCAAAAGCAAAAGAAATATTCCTTGCCATTAACCCACAACTATCTTATTGAAGCAGCAGAAATTGATCTGTTACTGCCTAAGCTACAGACATTGCCTCTGGAACGTCGAAAGAAAATCGAGGGGCTCGGAAAAAACCGCCTGGATATTATTGTCCCCGGAATCGTATTGCTGCAAACCTTCTTCAAGATATTGCAGGGAACGCACTATGTCATCAGCGGAGCCGGATTACGAGATGGATTATTCTACGAAATACAGAACCCTCGTTCCCCCATACTCAGCGATCCGCTAACTTATAGTGTACACAACTTACTTCACTTACATCCTTGCATTTCAGTCCATCATGTCGAGCAAGTCAACCGAATCGCTCAGTGCCTATATCCCGTCGTATTCGCTGAGCGTCATGACAAGCATCAAGCGTATCTCATGGTTGCAGCCTTGCTGTATCGCATTGGGGTATCTGTTCATTTCTACAACTACGACAAACACACCTTTTACCTGATCGCCCATTCCAGGCTGCATGGACTGAGCCATCGAGACATATTAATTTGCGCATGCATCGCAGCTTTCAAGTCTAAGAACAAGCTTAAACCCTATTTACTTCAGTATGATGATATTTTGCTCGCAGAAGATGCAGAGCTTATTGTACGCCTTGGTACTTTACTGCAGCTTGCTGTCGCATTAGACCGGAGCGAGACGCAGCCCATCGAACAATTATCAGCCGAACGCTGTGGCAATGAGCTTCTGTTGACAGTGCAGTCCCGGCACAGCATGCATATCGAAAAAAAAGAAGTGGAGACCTTACAGAAAGATCTCCACAAACAGCTGGGCTTGACCGTATTTATCAAAGACAACTAACGCTCGCATTTCCAGGCTTCAATGTTAATGGCCTCAAATTGGCTTCTAAAGGGCGGCGCATCCTGCTTAGGAACGCGCACATACATTCCATTGGATTGCAGCTGCCTTGCTTTCACATTGTCCTGCAAATTCAAATTTAAGATATGGATTAACATCTTCTTCACTTTAACGTTTAGGATAGGACACATAAGTTCAATACGCCGGGTTAAATTTCGTGACATCCAATCAGCGCTGGATACATAAACCTTAGGGTCACCATCTTGTTCAAAATAAAAAATTCTAGAATGCTCTAAGAAGCGATCCACGATGCTGATCACCCTTATGTTCTCACTTAATCCTTGAACCCCAGGTCTTAGACAACACACGCCACGAACGATTAAGTCAATCTGCACCCCCGCTTGGGAAGCGGCATATAATTCATCAACAACAGGCTGATGTGATAATGAGTTCATCTTTGCAATGATCCGTGCGGGCCTGCCTTGCTTTGCATACTCTGCTTCTCTTCTAATATTAGCTATCAGCTCATTCTTCAACCCTGTTGGTGCTACTGAGAAGCAATTCCATTGATGCGGTGCAGAATAACCTGTGATTTCATTAAATAAAGCCGATGCATCCTCACCTACAACGGGATGTGTCGTGAATAAGCCTATATCTGTATATAACTTTGCCGTATTGTCGTTATAATTGCCTGTCCCTACGTGAACATAACGCTTCAAGCGATCATTCTCTTGCCTTACGATCAGCAGAATCTTAGCATGCGTCTTTAAGCCAACCAGTCCATAGACAACATGACAGCCTGCTTTTTCAAGCCGCCGCGCCCACACAATATTACGTTCCTCATCAAAACGGGCTTTTAATTCGACCACAACAGTCACCTGTTTACCTGCCTCTGCGGCCTCTGCAAGCGCTTGAACCACTAGTGAATTGCCGCTTACTCGGTATAATGTCATTTTAATCGCCAGGACATTCGGGTCTTGAGCAGCGGCATGGAGCAAATCGCTTACAGCCTCAAAGGACTCATATGGGTGGTAGACTAATACATCCTGCTGTCTAAGTACCGAGAATAGGTCTTCCTCCTCTTCAAATTCTTGCGGATATACTGGCTCAATCCTGGGATAACGCAAATCATCCCGCCCTTCAATGCCGCCTGTAAACTTCATCAGAAACGTCAGGTCTAAAGGGCCGTCAATTAAAAAAATCGCTTCCGAGAGCTCAAATTCTTCCTTTAGAAGCTCTAAAGCGTAATGCGGCATACCTTTCTCCACTTCCATTCGAATCGGTATTCCCCATTTGCGACGCTTTAATTCTTTCTCAATTTCTTCTAATAAATCTTCTGCCCCTTCTTCATTCAGCGTTAAATCGGCATTACGGGTAATCCGAAACGCATGTGTAGATAAAGGCTGATAGCCTGAGAACAATGAATCGATATGCACTTTAATCAAGTTTTCAAGATACATATATTCCTGCTTCTTACTGTTCTGTCTGCCGGGCACTTTAATGGTGCGCGAAAGGTTTGAAGGGACTTGTACAATCGCGAAATACGGTTCATCCTCCGCAGTTGGATGCTCCTCCCGCTTAAGCATAACTGCAAGATACAACCCTAGCGTATGCACTAATGGAAAGGGACGGCTTTGATCAACAGCCATAGGGGTTAAAACAGGAAAAATAATATCGTAAAAATACTCATCCATCGCTCGTTTCTGATAAGGATTCAGATCGTCATAGTCCGTGAAGAGAATGTTTTCCTCGGCCAGTAGTGTATTCAGTTCCCTAAAGGTCTTATACTGCTCTAACACCATTCTTTCGGTTCGTTTAAGTATTCGCTTCAACAACCCCGACGGCATATACCCGGTAAAATCCTTCTTCGTGTAACCCAGCTTGATTTGATCCATGATGCCGGCTACCCGAACACTTGCAAATTCATCCAAGTTGGATGACACGATAGATAAAAACTTAAATCGCTCTAACAAGGGGGTGGTCTGGTCTTGGGCTTCCTCCAGTACCCGACGGTTAAATTCAATCCAGCTTAAGTCACGGTTAAAATAAGGATTCATATATCCAGCCCTCCCTATGTATATGGCATCCATTTTCATTAACCCTTTCAATAATCATCGACAAGGTTCGATACTTAACTTCATTATCCTCTTCATTTGTTATCGATATGTAAAAATGATGTATTTTTTTGTAAACTTTGTGCTGAATTTATTAGTGTTAGAAACAGGCTTAGACATGATAAAATATAGAAGCTAGCGTAAATAAGGCTAGATATGGAAGGAGGTCGTTCATTCGTTGAATCAAACTTGGATGTATCCATTCCTGCGAGGATTGCTCGTTCTATTCATTGTGCTGCTCGGGGGATTGTTCGCATACTACGTCACACCCATTATCTATCCCTTCCTCATAGGTTGGTTCGTCGCCTACTTGTTAAATCCTTTAGTCCGCATGATGCAGCAGAAACTGAAACTGCCCAGATGGCTTTGTACAACGATTTCACTTATCGTGTTCGTAGGTGTATTAGTAACGGTAGCAACATTAATTATTACACGTCTTATTATTGAAACCGGCAAGCTTGTTCAAATCATCGATGCGAATATTAATGATTGGGTGCTGGAACTCATTACCTTTATCCAATCCCAAGCCTTACAGGACATCATTCAGAACGTTAGTGATTTCTATGCAGAGAACGAAAGCTATCAGAATACGATTCAATCTAACTTAAGAACGGCAGGCAATGAAATCGCAAACGGTGTTTCCAGCTTATTGCAATGGTTTATCGATAGTCTGTTTACTCTCGTAGCTTCGATACCCAATGCAGCCGCTGTCTTTATTATCGCTCTGCTTGCAGCCTTCTTCATTAGTAAGGATTGGTACAAGCTGTCTTCGCGGATCGCTTCATTATTCAATAGCTCAATACGCAGATCAGCCGATGTGGTCTGGACCGATCTACAGAAAGCTTTATTCGGGTACGTTCGAGCCCAGTTCATCATGATTTCTATAACCGCTATAGTGGTCATTATCGGCCTCTTACTGCTAAGAATCGACCATGCAATCGTCATTGGACTGTTAATTGGATTCGTCGATCTACTGCCTTATTTGGGTACAGGCGCTGTTATGGTCCCGTGGATTGTGTACGTCTTTATTAATGGCGATACGATGCTTGGCTTTGGCTTATCCGCCTTATACGGCGTTATTCTTGTAGCAAGACAGTTGATCGAACCCAAGGTTCTCGCTTCGAGTATAGGCCTCGATCCTTTGTCTACCCTCATAGCTATGGTAGTAGGTTTAAATCTATTCGGATTTATGGGCTTAATCATTGGACCGGTTTCGTTAGTCATTTTATCAGCCTTGTACAAAGCGAGGGTGTTTCAGGATGTGTTCGCCTTTATTATGAACGGGAAGAAGAAGACCTAAGTTCAACTGATACAATTCGTTGCCTTACCATCTACCGAAGAACTGTACACTGCCATCTTGCATTTTGCGTTGAATCCATGCCAGCAGCCACATTCTAAATAGCGGCCGTGTAAAGGGCAGGACAAGCAAAGCACCCAAAGTATCCGTGAAAAATCCAGGGGTGAGGAGAAAGAGACCGCCAGCGAAAATACATACACCGTCCAAGATGGACTGACCCGGAATTTGCCCGTTGGCCCATTGGTATCTTGCTAATTCCATCGCCTTCTTGGACTCTCTTTTCACTAGAATGGCGCCAATAAAACCGGTCACGATAATGAGAAGAAACGTTTTCCAAATACCAACCCAGCTCCCTAATGTAAGGAACAACCAAATTTCAAGTGCCGGAATCAGTACGAATAGGATGAAGATGTATTTAAACACTGCTAACCCCCCTCTTTCTTTCAATATATGCAGACCCTTGTACGTCTTAACCGCTAAAGTGAAAATTGTTGCTTAATCCCATTATATAATGCAGGTGCTTGCTTATCTATACGTGCCGGTTTCCAATTCGAATCTACCCACACATGCTCAGTATAGCCTGATACAAGCAGTTCTCCATCCGTATGATCAACACGTCTGGCTGTTAGTCCAATGCTTTCAGACTCCTTCAATACTTCATCCCCAAGCTTGCGTATCTCGGCCTCAATCCGCAGCCTTATCGGACTAAGTGTTGCTACACGTGTGTATATACCTAGAATATCGTCATACCGTGCCGGCAGCTTGTATTTCAATTGTGCTTCTACCACTGGAAGAAGCAAGCCTAATTCCTCTAATTGCCGATATGGAAAACCCAGCGCCCGAATCATTTCAGTCCGTCCAATTTCGAACCAATTTAAGTAATTGGCATGATATACAACACCCATTTGATCTGTTTCTTGATAACGCACTCTGACCTTGTGCTGATACCAAATTTGAACTGACATTGCCTTCGCCTCCTTCATAACCTCATGGTCACATCATGGTCTTCACATAGAAAAAAGCGATCCAGCCCAGCTGAATTCGCTTTTTTCTATGCCTTGCAGATTTGCTTCTTATAGATAATTTGATTTACCGGAATAAATGACGCCAACTTCAGGATAAACCGATATCTCAGATTGGCTTCTCAACACCTCAACAGCGTTCTCCACACCCACGATGACCGGGATTCCTAAGCTTAATCCAACGACAGCTGCATGAGATGTAATGCCGCCCGTTTCCGTAATCAATGCTGCAGCCTTCTCAATGGCAGGCATATAGTCTTTATCTGTTGATTTAGTAACGAGTATACAACCTTCAACGGCCCGTTCCACAGCTTCCTCAGCACTTGTTGCCACCACAACTTGTCCATTGGCATTCTGAGTTCCTATGCCTTGTCCCTTGGCGATCATTTCACCCACATGATGAATTCTGATCAAATTCGTTGTTCCAGAGCGTCCAACAGGAACGCCCGCTGTAATGACGATAAGATCGCCGGATTGAATGAAATTGGTTTTCATGGCGCTGTCAATCGCATAGCGGAACAACTCATCAGTGTTTGTGGCATCTTCACCTTTAACAGGGATAACGCCCCATGTTAAGCTTAACCGTCTCATGACTGATTCCTTCGGTGTCACAGCGATAATCGGTGCTTTCGGACGATATTTCGATACCATCCGAGAGGTATAACCGCTCTCAGTAGACGTTACGATGGCCTTCGCATTAAGATCCAGCGCTGAGTTAGCTACAGCTTGGCTGATCGCTTCAGTGACAGTCGTTTGCTGCAGGTTGCTTTGTTTTAAGAAAATTTCGCGGTAAGGTAGTGCCGATTCGGCTTTTTCTGCGATGCGTGACATCGTCTCAACAGCTTCACGCGGATATTTACCTGCGGCCGTTTCACCAGAAAGCATAATCGCATCCGTCCCATCAAAGATGGCATTGGCTACGTCACTAGCCTCCGCTCTTGTTGGGCGAGGATTACGCTGCATGGAATCCAACATTTGCGTAGCGGTAATGACCGGTTTACCTGCTAGATTACATTTCTGAATCATGCGTTTTTGCACTAATGGCACTTCTTCAGCTGGGATTTCTACCCCTAAGTCGCCGCGTGCAACCATGAGGCCATCAGACGCTTTAAGAATTTCATCGAGATTATCAACGCCCTCTTGGTTCTCAATCTTGGAGATAATTTGGATGTGTGAAGCCTCATGCTGATCAAGCAGGTCGCGGATTTCCAAGACGTCACTTGCTTTACGGACGAAAGATGCCGCAATGAAGTCTACGCCCATCTCGATACCGAATTTAATATCATTCGCATCCTTTTCAGTGATGCCTGGAAGCGAAATTTTAACACCCGGCACATTAACACCTTTTTTACTTTTAATCGTTCCGCCGTTTACGATCGTGCATTCGATCTCCGTACCGTTTACACTTAATACTTTTAATCCAATTAGTCCATCGTCAATGAGAATCGTGGAGCCCGGTTGAACATCGTTAGGAAGTCCTTCGTAAGTTACGGAAATCCGATGCTTGTCCCCTAGAATATCTTCAGTGGTTAATATAATGGTCTCATCTTGAACAAGTTCAATAGGTTCTTCTTTCAAAACGCCCGTTCTAATTTCCGGACCTTTGGTATCTAGTAGAATAGCACACGTACGGTTTAGTTCCTTGCAAGCTTCACGGATGTTCTTGATTCGGTTCCCGTGCTCCTCAAAATCACCATGTGAAAAGTTTAAGCGTGCAACGTTCATACCCGCCTGCATTAATTGCTTTAACATTTCCTTTGATTCACTAACAGGACCAATCGTACATACAATTTTTGTTTTGCGCATGGTTTCCTAACTCCTCCTAATTGTGTTATCCTTGCCACTTATGCTCATCTCTTTAGGTGGTTGGAATAAAAGTGAATTTTCCTATCTTTCTAAATTTCTGATAGCGATCCTCTTGCAGAGCTTCTTCCCCCAGCTCAAGCAGCTGCTTCAAATGCTTGGAAATAGCCTCCTTCATGAAAAGGGCCTGTTCCTGTGCATCCCTATGCGCGCCGCCCTGCGGCTCAGGTATAATTTCATCAATGACTCCAAAGGCTTTAATATGCTCTGCCGTAATTTTCATCGCTTCGGCTGCCTTTAACGCTTGGGAAGCATCTTTATACAGGATGGATGCCGCCGCTTCCGGTGAACTTACAGAATAAATGGCGTTCTCCAGCATTAATACACGGTTGCCTACCCCTAAAGCCAGGGCGCCACCACTGCCGCCTTCACCAATAACAATACAGATAATAGGCACACGAAAAGATGCCATTTCAAGCAAATTGCGTGCAATAGCCTCAGCCTGCCCACGTTCCTCAGCTGCACCGCCGGGATATGCGCCTGGCGTATCGATAAAGGTAACGATCGGGCGTTTAAATTTATTAGCCTGCTTCATGAGACGAAGCCCTTTGCGGAAGCCTTCAGGATGCGGCATGCCAAAATTACGGGCAATGTTATCCTTGGTATCTTTCCCTTTCTGATGTCCTATGACAGTCACAGGAATGCCATCCAATTTAGCAATTCCCCCGACAATGGCTAAATCATCTCCATGAAGACGATCCCCATGAAGCTCGATAAAGTCATCGAATATGTACTGGATATAATCCAAAGTCGTAGGTCGCTGTGGATGGCGAGCAATTTGAATTTTGTTAGAAGCTGTAAGATTAGCATAGGTTTCGGCTTCGATATGGTTATATCTTTCTTCTAATCGTGCAATTTCATCCGAGAAGTCGATTCCTTTTTCATCACCAAATTTACGAAGCTCTTCAATTTTACTTTTCAACTCTTCGAGAGGTCGCTCAAACGGCAGCTCATTGCCCACGAGGCGTTCCCTCCTTTACTAAATGAAGATCCAAAATCTTAGTTAAGGTGCTTTTCAATTCTTTACGATGAACAACCTTATCGACCTGGCCATTCTTCATATTGAATTCCGCAGTTTGGAAATTATCAGGCAGCTTCTGACGAATGGTCTGCTCAATGACTCGCCGCCCTGTGAAACCGAAGGCTGCACCTGGTTCTGCAATAATATAATCGCCGAGCATAGCAAAGCTCGCAGGCACGCCGCCGTAAGTCGGATCCGTAATAACAGATATGTACAACCCGCCTTGCTCGTTGAATTTCGCTAATGCTGCACTGGATTTGGCCATTTGCATTAAGCTCAGAATACTCTCTTCCATTCGAGCACCGCCGGAAGTCGAGAAAATGATCAACGGGTAATGCTTCTGCATAGCCTTCTCGATCGCGCGTGTAACCTTCTCCCCAACGACTGAGCCCATACTGCCGCCAAAAAATTCAAAGCTCATACCTGCTACAACGACAGGAAATCCGCCAATGGTGCCCTCACCCGTCATAACCGCATCATTAAGCCCTGTGGACTTCGTATGCTTTTCCAACTTTTGGACATACCCAGGAAACCCTAACGGGTCTGTTGAGATCATGTCCGAATCGAATTCAAAGAGGCGGCCATTATCTAAGATCATATCAAAACGTTCAACTGCATTTAATCTGAAATGATGACCGCAGTTCGTACAAACCTTGAGACTCTTCTCAAGTTCCTTGCTGAACAAAATCGCAGCGCATTTCGGACATTTATTCATTAAACCTTCCGGAATGTCGCGTTTTGATTTTTCAGATGGGATAGTTGCATACTTTCTTTTTTTATGAAAAAAATCTTTTAACACAATTACACCTCACAAAGGCGTTGATTTTATGATTCGCTTAAAGTTATATCAGGATTTTTCAAAATCCTCATCTATGAATGTAAAATGGAATTCAACACTTCCTGTACTTCTTCCAATTCACCCTCGGGGACTAAAATTTCAAATTGCTGCTTCGATAAACTGATAGGTCTCACCTGGACCAGGAAGCCTTCACCCTCAAGTTTATCCCTGATTCTATCAGCAATTTTTGCTGTTGGAGCAATGTAAATGACGGTCCACATACATTAAAATCCCCCTTATCATACCCGATACAATGGAATAATCATATCACAACTTTTCTTTTGACCGCAACACAAGGTCATTCAATTATGGCGACATGTATGTACGGGCTTTGGGGTCATGGTGTGCTATTCTAGCAGATGCCGCCGCTGCCAAAGCAGCTACAAGATCATCTAAGAACACGTGAATTCGGCCTGACGAGCGGTCATTCAGCGTCTTAATGACTCCCATCTTCTCTTTATCTAAAAAACCGAAGCTGGTTAACCCAATCATGCCATATACGCTGATGATGCCAAGCGCTAGGGTCTCATCTACACCATACAGCGATTCATCATTCTCCATAATGGCTTGCAGCGGCTGCGGAAGTGCCTGCTTCTCTGCCAAATCATCTAACGCAATCCCTGTATACAGCGTATATTGAACTTCTCGCTTGTTCAGCACCGCTGTAACACTTTGCATACACTCATCTATCGTTAAATCATCGTTGTACGGCTTTTGAAGCTTCAGCACGATATCTGCGATGGATTGAATCGTAACCCCACGTTCAGCTAATGTTTCAACAATATGTTCATATGACATATAAAAAACCTCCCCAAGCATGAAAATACTGCACCCACTAGTTGGCCGGAGTGACAAGCTGACCATGTGGTGTACCTTAAATGTATGCGGCAGGGAGGCAGATCTGTACTCTTTTTTCATAAAGTGTGACATTTATTGTAAGTTATTTGATCCTGACCGTATCTTTGCCCAGCATCGCTTCCATCTGTCGAAACAAGTCGGGTGAAGGCTTGATTCGATAGTCCTTGCTAAGTGCTAGCAGCTTTTGATCGCGTTCATAGAATAAGATGACATCAAGCGGACCGCGATGTTGTTGCAGCAGTGCTTTTAACATTTGGAGCTGCTTCGGCTGTTCATGATCGGACGTAATTTTAATAAACACCTTTTGTTTATGCTGTGCAGGTTCGGCGGTTGAAGCCGAATGGATGACTTCTGGGGTCTGATCTAATGGCACCGTCTGATTCTTTGAGTTGATTGTAGTCGGGTTCTTCTGTGTTGAATTTTCCTGACGGATGGCTTTTGGTTTCGCTTCCGGCTTATGTGTAGAGGCCCGCGGATTCGCTGATCTTTCCTTGGTCTGGCTTCTGGATTGCTGTTGCAGCCATCGCTTCCAATTCGGATCATCCAGCGGATGAACTTGATCGGCGATAACCTTCACGGCTTCGTCTTGCACTTGCAGCCTCCCTTTCATTAGCACCAGCTTACCTTTGTCCACGAAGCTGCTGCAGCTGCTCCATACCTTTGGAAACAACACAG
Organism: uncultured Paenibacillaceae bacterium; assembly: GCA_964447355.1. GTDB lineage: Bacteria > Bacillota > Bacilli > Paenibacillales > CAYUSG01 > CAYUSG01. Next base: position 6,469 of record CAYUSG010000007.1, on the reverse strand, counting down.
CTTCGACACTGGCAACACGGTCCTCCAGCTGAACAAAAGCCATAGGGTCACCTTTTCGTGTAATGATAGAGCGCTGAGATACAATCATACCTGCGATCAACACGGGGCTGGCATCGTTCATATCCTTAAGGAAATGAAGCGGATCGATCAGCGCCTGCCTTAACGCCTCGTCGTATTGATCAAGCGGATGGCCTGAAATGAACATCCCAACTAGATCGCGCTCGAATTCAAGCTGCTGCATATTAGAGAACGGACGCACATCGGGGTACTCTACATCCCAGTTCATTTCCTCTTCAAAGCCGAACAGATGGATTTGCAAATCCTCGCGTTCCTTCTTCCATTTGACCGCTGCTTCGATGACTTCATCCAGCATCGCAATGAGCTGGGCCCGGTGCCCTGGCAGGGAGTCCATGGCTCCTGCTTGGATGAGCGATTCCAGTACTCTCTTGTTGCAAACCCTTAAGTCCACACGGCGGCAGACATCTAACAGATGTTCAAACGGACGCTCCTCCCGTACCTTCAGAATCGAGGCAATGGCTTGTGTACCTACGTTCTTAATAGCCGCTAGTCCAAACCGCACGGCATGCTCATCTACAGGGGTAAATAATACACTGCTTTCATTCATATCTGGCGGTAAAACGTCAATCCCCATCGAACGACATTCATCTACATATTCCGCTGTTTTCGAATGGTTGCCGACCACTGCCGTCAACATTGAAGCCATAAAATGAACTGGATAGTGAGCCTTCAGATAGGCCGTCTGAAACGCAAGAACGCCGTAAGCTGTTGCATGGGCGCGAGGGAAGCCATAGTCTGCAAATTTGACAATCATGTCATACACATGATTTGCTTCATCAGCGGTGTAGTTCTGGCTCACACACCCCTTCACGAAATGCGCTCTCTCCTGATCGAGAACCTCACGTTTCTTCTTAGACACAGCTCTTCGCAGCAAATCCGCTTCTCCTAAAGAGAAGCCGGCCATCTTGGAAGCAATCTGCATAATTTGCTCTTGATAAACAATGATGCCATACGTATCAGCTAATATATCTGTTAAGCTCGGATGAGGATATTCCACTTCGATTAATCCATGCTTGGCCTGGATATATTTCGGGATAAATTCCATCGGACCCGGCCGATATAAAGCAAGAACCGATATAATATCTTCAAACTCCGAAGGTTTTAATTCCTTTAGGACCCTCCGCATGCCAGGAGACTCCAGCTGAAAAATCCCCGTCGTCTCTCCCGAGCTCAATAAAGCATACGTCCGTTCGTCATCATCAGGCAATGTCGAAAAATCTATCACTATCCCAAGCTGATCCTTAATCCAATTTAACGTTCTTTCAATGATAGAGAGCGTTCTTAACCCTAGAAAATCCATTTTTAACAAGCCGATAGATTCTAGATGTTCCATGGAATATTGGGTTAATGCTGTTTGCTCGCTTCCCGCTTGAAGCGGAACATAATGAGTTAAAGCTTCTTTCGAAATCACTACACCCGCTGCGTGTGTAGAGGCATGTCTGGGCATACCCTCAACTTTCATCGCATATTCCAGAAGCAATTGTATACCTGCATTGGAATCGGCTAATTTCTTAAGCTCAGGATTCACTTCCAAAGCGGATTGAAGGGTCATGCCTAATTGGCTCGGTATCATCTTTGCCGCCTTATCGATCTCATAGAAAGGGAGATTAAGCACCCTGCCCACGTCTCGCACCGCTGCTTTGGCAGCCATCGTTCCGAACGTGATAATTTGCGCCACGCGGTCTGCGCCATATTTTTGCACCACGTATTGAATGACTTCATCCCTGCGTTCGTCACTAAAATCAATATCGATATCCGGCATCGTGATCCGCTGTGGATTGAGGAAGCGCTCGAACAACAGTCGATATTCAATCGGATCTACATTCGTAATTTTTAGCACGTAAGCCACCAACGAACCTGCAGATGAGCCCCTGCCAGGTCCTACAGCAATGCCTCGCTCATGCGCAAAGCGAATGAAATCCCACACGATAAGAAAATAATCGGCAAAGCCCATGCCTTCAATCACACTTAATTCATAGTGCAGCCGCTGATTTATCTGAGCACGGAATGATTCATCTTCCCATTTCGGGTGCTGCTGGTAGCGCTCGATTAAGCCCTGCTCGCATCGATCCTTCAAATAAGCTGCAGCTGTGTGCCCTTCGGGCAGCGGTTCAAACTGCGGAAGAATAGAATGACCCATTGGAATCTCCAGCTCACATTGCGCTGCAATCCGAACTGTATTATCCAGCGCTTGAGGCACATGGACGAATAACCTTCTCATTTCGTCCGCGCTTTTCAAGTACAGCTGATCACTTGGAAACTTCAATCGATCGCTATCTTCAACGGTTTTCCCTGTGCCAATGCATAACAGAATATCTTGAACCGCATGATCTTCATGTTGAATATAATGAACATCATTGGTCGCCACGAGCGGTATCCCTGTCTCTTTACTTAAATCTATCATGCCTAGCATGACTTTCTTCTGTTCCATAATGCCGTGATCTTGAATTTCTAAATAGAAATCATCACCGAACATTCGGCGATAGCGCTCAGCCGAAGCCTTCGCTTCCTCATATCGATCATGCAGCAGATGCTGAGACACCTCACCAGCCAAGCAGGATGAGAGTGCCACTAACCCTTGCGTATATTGCGCTAAATGCTCTATATCAATTCTCGGTTTATAATGAAAACCTTCCAATTGAGCTAAAGATGTAAGCCGCATCAAATTCTGATACCCCTCAAGCGATTTAGCCAGCAGGATCAAATGGTAGATCGGTTGTTCTTTCCTAGACGCCCGCTCGTGCATCGAACCTGTGGTCAAATACACCTCACAACCAATAATCGGCTTGATTCCATGCGCTTTACACGCTTTGTAGAAGGCAATTGCCCCGTACATGACGCCATGGTCTGTTAATGCTAAAGATTGCATCCCTAGTTCCGCTGCCTTGCGCACTAAATCTTGGACCCGGGCGGCACCGTCAAGCAGGCTGTATTCACTGTGGACATGTAAATGGACAAACTCATTCACCATTCTCGTCTCCTAATTCGATGTCGTTATGAACATTTTATCATAATGTCATCCTACTATCCCATACATATGTAATAGTGGGACCAGCCTGAATGGGCTAGATTCCGCCGGTGACATACCAACTCCTTCGGAAGGAAGGTGTACTGATGGGATATTTTCTATATCGCTGCTTATTGGACTTCTTTGTGGCGTTTGGAGTTGTACTGGGCGCTGCAATGCTGACGGGGATTTGTGCGATCTTGACACTTAGGCCGCCTACTATAGAGATGATCACCATTGCGGAGAATATTAAAATATGGGCCATCGTGGCTGCAATCGGCGGTTCTATCGATCCGATCCGCGTGATTGAAAGTAACATATTCGAAGGGCAACAGACCCTTGCCATTCAGCAAATCGCTTATATCATCAGTGCATTTATGGGCGCTCAACTCTGTTCAATCCTTATTAAATGGATGTGCGGCGGGGGGGTACAAGGGTGAGAGCCCCTTCACTAGCCATCTTAATGCGGTATGCACAAAGCATTGGCCTATTGATTGCTGGAGCCGTTATCGGCTGCGCCGTCTTCATGGTCGTTTATCAGCATAATTTCAATGAGCTGATTCTGTATAATGTTTCCCTGCAAACGGAAATTGAAGATTTACAGACCCAGCTGAATGCCTTAAGTGAAGATCGTAATCAGCACAGTACGATTCACGCCATCCAAATCGAAATAGAAAAGGCAGAGCCCAAGCTTGAAACCTTCATAGAAAACGAAATTAAGAACAGAGTAAAGCGATCATTAGGCTCACTGGTCGGCCAATCCAGCGACACCCTCAATCCTGCCATGGCAAGAGAACTGTTCGGTGAGAAATTATACCCCGATATTCGGGACAAGGATTACATCGTTAATATCCGTACGATGCTGGTATCGCAAGGCACCCTGCACATTTGGGTGAGTGTGAGAATGTATCAAAAAGTTAATTAATCACTTTCAAAGAGGGCATTTAACTCGTACTTCGCTTTCAGTGTATCTTTTGCTACAATAAGGAGCATATGTTGAAGGCAAAGGAGTAAGATTCATATGGCAACAGCGATTCAATACATCCTGTATTTCGGTGTGATCTTTACAGCTGCACTGTCCGTACTGTTCAGCCAGAAATACAGAAGAACCCCTAATCCTCGGATCAGGGGAATCAACCAGGCCAAAATGAACATTTGCATGGGTCTGATGCTTGTGTTTATTGCAATTATTCAGCTTTACCTCTTCGCGGACTCTTCCATACGCGTTGTAGTTGGTTCATTGTTCCTCTTAGTTGGCTTATTCAATCTATTCGCAGGTATTCGAAACCACAGCGCCTACAGCCGAATGAAGCCTTAGAGCACATTAAAGCGGTCTAAGAAAGAACCTTTCTCTTTCCTAGACCGCTTGTTGCATCATTAACAGCTTATGCCTCATCAATCATCTGCGCAGTCAGCATAGCCTTACAGACTAACTGCTCATCGTAATACAGCTCTACATCTATCTTGCCAAACTTTCGGCTCAGCTCTATCATTCTTGGACGAATAATCACTTCATTATCGATTTGCAGCGGCCTAACAAAATAAGTCGTCATATTCTCCAGCACCATATTTCCTTTGCGAAGCTCCTTAATCGCACGGGCCGCCGACTTTGTAATTAACGTCGTCAGTACGCCTTCAGATAACGTCCCAAGCGCCCCCGTCATCTGCGGTGTGACGCGTCCAGAGAAATATAACGCTCCCGCTTCGTCCCAATGCTCATCAAAGGACATCCAGATTAAATCATCGAACGTTTCACCGCTTTGCGGTTGGTGCTGATGATACTGCATCGCCTTAAGCACGTCCTGTCTGCTGATGCTGCCAACCAATTTGCGGTTCTCATCTACCACAGGCAGCAGCTCGATTCCTTCCCACACCATCATATGTGCAGCGGAAGCTACAGTGGTTTGCGGCGTAACGGTAATCGGATGACGTGTCATCCATTTGTCAATGTTCTGGTTCGGTTCCGCTTGCAATACATCCTTGGATGTGACCATTCCTGTTACGCGATTCCACTCGTCCACAACAGGAAAACGAGTGATCCCGGTCTCTTCAAACAGCTGCTGCCATTCTGCGACACTCGTTGTACTCTTAAGTACAATAGGTCTTTCTTTATCAAAGATCAAATCCTCTACGAGCAAAATCTTACGTTTAATTAATCGATCATAGATCGCTCGGTTAATCATAGACGCTACAGTAAACGTATCATAGCTGCAAGTCATAATCGGAAGACCCAGCTCACTTGCAAGCTTCTTAACCTCTTCACTCGTATCAAATCCGCCCGTAATAAGAACAGCCGATCCTTGCTTCAAGGCGCAGATATGGGCCTCATGTCTGTTCCCTACAATTAACAAGCTGCCCGCATCAATGTAACGCATCATCGCATCAATTTCCATCGCGCCAATGACAAACTTCGTTAACGTTTTATCCAGTCCGTTTTCTCCGCCTAACACTTGTCCCTCTACAATATGCACTAACTCAGCGAAGGTAAGTTTATCCACCTGGCGGTTGCGCTTTTCAATTCGGACGGTTCCGATACGCTGCTTCGTTGCTACAAGCCCCTGCTTCTCTGCTTCTTTAATAGCGCGATAAGCTGTACCTTCACTAACATCCATGTCTTTGGCTATGCCGCGCACTGAAATCTTGGTTCCACTTTTCAAGCTTTCAATGTATTGTAAAATTTGTTCATGCTTCGTTAATGTATCGTTCATCCACTGCTCCATCTATCTGTTACACCTCGTCTGACCTGTTCTGTACTAATCTGTTCTACATTATACGATGGATCGCCATCGATCACAATGCTTTTAACTGGTATGTCGAATGTGTAATTCCTTGAAATTGTTATCTCTTGGAATAATGGGTAATTGAATTTGCAGCTTCGTATCGCGACAAGTGACTTTACCGGCTTCCGGCTTCACGATGGCTGGCAGTCGCCAGGTCCTCTCCTTCATGTTAGGTAAACCTTCCATCATTACGTGCGTGCTGCTCGCATGTATTCGTACATGGTCCAGAACGGGCGGCTGACGGAAGCGTATTGTAATGAACACATCCTGATCCGTTTCGAACATGTTTGATTCACAATCTGCACCTGAGGGACCGACGGGTCCTTCGCCATCGGTACCTAAGAATTCCTCGTTCCAAGCTTGCCGAAAAGGAAATCCTTCACCGAACATCTTGTGAAGCTCTTTCCATATATGATTATAATCGGAAGTTCCCCCGCTGCTCATGGTCCATGCTCCTTTAATCCAATGTATGCTCTCTATAATGTATGGGCGAAAGGTGTTGCTGGTTACAATTCAAAGAACAAATACCAGCAGTATGCCATACATGGCACAATCGGGTAGGAGGCTGAACATTAATTGATCAGCCGACCTCCCAGTCGAGTAG
>CAYUSG010000006.1:2814-50115 GCA_964447355.1 uncultured Paenibacillaceae bacterium | reverse complement strand
GATAGGTAGGTTGCTTTATGGGCTTTAACACCCCCTGCTGACATGCAGGGGGTTCTGGAACATAAGACAAAATTACATAAAACTGCAAAAATGGTGATTTGTATTATGTGAAAAAGAAAAATAAAAATAAGATGTTATAATAAATTATTCTTGAATACATCATGCGATATGCATCTTTTGAATATTCAATTCTCACTGGCGCGGTCTAAGGAGCCGCAAGGATGGAAGAGAGGCAGGGCTTTCGTTGTTTTAATAATCGAGAGACGAAGCCTTAGTAGTAAGAACCAATTTAATTTAAGATCAATAGTTAGAACGTTCTTAAGTCACATATTTTTAAGGATATCTTCTGATGATCACAAGTGAAGGTATGTTTAAAAATATGTGATTTTTTATTTACCAGCAGTAAATGGGATTTGCATATTATTTCACTTTTGGAGGTTTTGCACATGCAAACAATCGGTACAGTTAAATGGTTTAACGCAGAGAAAGGTTTCGGTTTTATTCAAGTTGAAGGTGGAGACGATGTATTCGTACACTTTACAGCGATTCAAGGTGACGGCTTCAAAACTTTAGAAGAAGGTCAACGTGTTGAGTTCACGATTGGTCAAGGTAACCGCGGACCACAAGCTGAGAACGTTGTAAAACTATAATACACTTCACACCATTAAAAACACCCTGTGGACAATAAAGTCTGCAGGGTGTTTTACTGTTTTTATTTTACATTAAAAATTATGTTTTGATAGATGTACTAAAGAGGGTCTCTCTGATAAACTATAAAGGATGGATCCAATTCAGCAATGGCCAGTATTCTTCTAAGAAAGGATGAAATCACACTTGATGTACATTATACGTCATTTTTATTCTCCATTAATGACCGGTGTTTAATTATTGTGGGCATGGACTTCCTAGACTTGGCTCCAATGATAAAGTTCTTTAGTTGAACTGAGATGTAAAGAATACATGCGTGTGTACTGAGATTCCAAAAGTAGTGCTTGAACTTTATCTTCACTAGACCAAGGCGATAAATGACAACGTCTAACATAACCATAACAATGAATGCCACAGCTTTCGGCAACAATCCAGTTTTAATCGAACTAAGAAATGCAATCAATGAAAATGTGATGGCATATAATGGGGCAAGTTTAAAATGTTCAGTCCACGTGCGCCTAAAACCTATTCCGAATCGTATGATTCTTGTAACTGCTAGGGCATAAAGAAAATTTACAACCATAATTAAGAGAGTGCAATAGTATGAGATGAGCAACGCCCATGATTTCTTTTTTTGCAGTAAATCGAACCAAAAGTCGCTAATGATGAAAAACAATGGTAATAACATTGTGGTATAAATCGTCTTCCACCATCGCGTATGAAACAATTTTAACTTCTTGAAGGTGATTTCTATGAGTGTGAAATAAAGGGTGAACCCCATTTTCCACTTCATTTCCATTTGAAATGAAGAGAGGAATGTAGCGGTAAAAGGTACATAGATGGCCTGTGATAAGATAGCGCCAAATATATTATCCATTTGGTTATTTTTCACTACTTCTGGGGTATATTTGTACCCTTGAAACAAGTTGAGAATAAAATATTCGAATAAATATGCAAAACCGATGTTGGTTAATAATAATATACACAATGTCTTTTTATCTTTATGTTTGTAAATGGCATAGATGACCAGAGCAATATGGATGATGAACAAGGCGATAAACGGATATCGGTTATATTTATTTGAAATCATGGGATCACCTCTGAAATTAGGATGTGTTCTCTCATGGTTATTATGCAAATGGATCAAACTCTTTCTTGAACTCACTGATTTATTCCTGCGCATACAAACGTTTAACATCATTCCAAAAGGACCGGTGAATTCATATGAAAAAGGTGTTATCACTAAACTGGATACATAATTTAAAAGTGCTTCCTAAACTTTACTTAAGTTTTAGTCTTGTGCTGGTGCTGTTTATTGTTGTTTCTGTTTACAGTATTTCAGTCCAAAGAGATCTTGCTGCATCAAACCAAGACATGTTTGAGAATCGTATGCAATTTAATCAGCATATATTGCTGCTTTCTGTTGAATTTCAAAATTTGAATTCAACCGTCTCATCAGTGTTACTGCAAGATGCCGTACTAGCTAAAGAAGCCGTACCCGAATTGTTAGAGAAATACAATAAAGTTAGTGCGAAGGTTGAAGAACTAAATAATGCACTTAAGAATCAAGAGAACCAAATCATTGCGATTATTTGGCAGCAATACGCTAAAGATTTTGAAAAGGTGACCGAATTTTTACAACAAAGCAATACGATGGTAGGCCAAGCAACCGGGATGGACCTTGCAATCACTACATACAACAAACAAATGAAATCGAAGACTGATGCGTTAAGCGCTGAGTTGTCTAAATGGACGACAGCCAACAGCGAGATTGCCCATACAAGTTATCAACAGGCTTATGACAAAAGTAAGCAATCGTTAATAATGATGTATATTTTTACAGCCCTGGCTGTTTTATTATCGGCTGTAGTTGGGAAGCTAGTTGCTGATTCCATTGTCAAACCGCTGCGGCTTATGTTAAATGCTGCGAAACTTATGGCGGTAGGTCAATTGAATCAGACCGTTCACATTCAACGAAAGGATGAGCTGGGTGATTTATCTGCTGCGTTTAATAACCTGAGTAAGCAAATGCAGGATATTATCGCCAATGTTAGAGATACAGCGCTTCGGGTAGGGAGGTCTATGGAAGAACTCTCAGTTGGATCGGATCAAACGGCTGTAACGACCACCACGATCACTGAGTCTGTACAGGACATTGCAGAACATTCATCCAAACAATTCACACTCGCATCGGTCAATGGCGAAGGAATCAGTAAATTGACGGACGATATTCGTAATATCGCGGGCATTTCTTCAAATGTATTGCTCGTATCGCAAGATGCAAACCAATTGGCCACGCAAGGGCAATCATCTATTGAAATTGCAGTGGATCAAATGCGCATCATCCGTGAAACCATGGACGAAAGTGTTAAAATGGTGGAAACACTGAATACCAGCATGGAACAGATTAACAAAATGGCTATGGTCATCTCGACGATCTCCGGTCAAACGAATTTATTATCGTTGAATGCATCGATTGAAGCGGCACGTGCGGGTGTTCAAGGTAAAGGTTTCGCTGTAGTGGCAAGTGAAATTAAGAAGCTTTCAGATATATCTGGTAAGGCTTCAAAAGATATTTCTAATTTAATCCAAGAGATTGATAGAGATACGAAGAAAGTGCTGGACATTACTCAAAGAGGGAACGAAGAAGTGGTGAAAGGCGTAGAGCGAGTCAGTACAGCGGGTTCGTCCTTCCAATCCATCGTAAATCAAATGCAGCAGGTTACAGCTGAGAACCAACATTTGCATCAGCTGTCTCAAACGATGGCGGAGAGTACAAGCTCAATGATCGAAAGCATGAATGAAATCATTGCCTTGGCTCAAGAATCTGCAGATCGCACTAGACATGCTGCTACGGCATCAGAAGAACAGCTTGCAACAACAGAGGAATTTGTAGCGTTGGTTCATTCGGTGAATCAGCAAACGAAAGAACTTATGGATTCCTTGGCCATATTCGAGATTAGTAACTCCTCTGCCAGTCGTTAGTTCGGTTATATTATTGCAATCAAAGGGAGAACAAGTTGTGATGAACAACCTTGATCTCCCATTTGCATGTGTTGGATTGAATATGTTAATGATCAATCACCGCTTAAAGCGAATAAAATGTGCTTGGATTTTTGATTTAATATGAAGTGTTTGGTAAATTTATGTAACGATCTATTAAAGTGAATTGATGTTAGGAGGTCAACGCAATGAAACCATATATTTCAGTCATTACATTAGGTGTAGATGATTTAGAAAGAGCCTTGGCGTTTTACCGTGATGGGCTTGGTCTGCCGACACAAGGGATTGTAGGAGAGGAATTTGAACATGGGGCGGTGGCATTCTTCGATCTGCAGGCAGGGCTTAAGCTTGCACTCTGGAAGCGTCGGGATATATCCCATGAAGCAAAGGTTCCACTAGCTGAACCCAGCTCAACCGAAATGACGATCGGTCATAATGTAGGGAGTAAGCAGGAGGTTGATCGGATTATGGATCAAGCTGGAAAAGCCGGGGCAACAATAACAGATCCCGCTCATGATACATTCTGGGGAGGCTATTCTGGGCATTTTCTAGATCCTGACGGTCACTTGTGGGAAGTTGTATGGAACCCTGCATGGGAATTAGATGTTTAAGTGTTGTCTATTTAGCTCTGCTTAGACTGTGAAGCCAGTCTTGAAGCACGATAGCATGATTATGCTGGGAATCTTTTGCCGCATAGAGCAGTGTAACAGGTCTTCTTGCAGACATCTGAATAATATCATTGCACAATTCTGATGCTCTAGGATTGTGTTGTAATTCTAGACTGTATTCAACTGCGAATTGTTCAAACCGCTCGGGCTGGTGATCAAACCACTTTCTTAAATTAGCGCTAGGAGCAACTTCTTTCATCCACATATCGATACAAGCACGCTCTTTGGACATGCCTCGCGGCCACATTCGATCAATTAAGATCCGAGTCCCATCCAATGGGGAGGGATCATCGTAAATTCGTTTTATAGTAATGATGGTTTCGTCACACATAACCAAGGACAGCCCCTTACACTCTTATCTGTGAAGTTATGAAATTAGCAGTATGATTACATTCTACATGCCTCGTTGGAACCCTTTATTAGCAATAAACATAGCGTGTTGTTTTTCATAAAGTTTTGAAAAATGTTAGAAAAGGGATAATTTATACTCACCACTGCACACACTAATCTAAATATTCAATACGATTTAAGGTGGGATATAAATGACCGAAATATACGTTCTCCATTTAATTTCGTGGGCACTGCTTGTAGTCCCGTGGCTTACCTTATTGTTTATGAAGAAGGAACATATTAAACGATACATGCCCGTGGCTTTGCTTGGTTCACTTTTAGTGACGTTGTGGAACGAATTTGCTTACTCATTTAACTGGTGGAGCTTTAAAACGACATTAGTTCCTTCGTTGATTGTGAATATTTCATTTGTGTATGGGGTTTTCTTGGTTGGTACTATCTGGATCTTCTATTTTACTTACCGTAAATTTTGGCTGTTTCTTTTGACGAACATTGTCATCGATGGTTTTCTTGCCTTTCCAGTGAATTATATGTTCGAGCAGGTCGGATTGTACCGTTTAGTCAATTATAACAGTTGGAATATTTGGTTCACTGCTGCAGGATTGTCTGTTGTGCTCTACGTTTACCAGCGATGGCAGGAGGAAGTGTTGATTAAGCGGCACGAACCTAAGGGTTACAATGATTTTGAAATGAATAAGCGCCAATGGATTCAGACAAAAGAAAAGGCTCGATAATCACACAATCTATTTTGATAAGTCTCCCCATAAAGATGCTTACCGTAACTGGCGAGTGTCTTTTTTCGTTTTCTTCGGTTATTATTATACAAAAATAGGAGGCAACATTATGGGAAGTCGTAAGGTCCAAAGATCCAATACATTAATCACTGAAAAATCACCCTACTTACTTCAGCATGCCCACAATCCAGTGAATTGGTACCCTTGGGGGGAAGAGGCGTTCGATAAAGCGAAGGAGGAGAATAAGCTCGTTTTCTTGAGTATTGGATATAGCACTTGTCATTGGTGTCATGTCATGGAGCGGGAATCGTTCGAGGATGAAGAGGTGGCCGAAGTTTTAAATCGTGATTTTATTTCCATTAAGGTCGACCGTGAGGAACGGCCTGATATTGATCATTTGTACATGGCTGTATGTCAAGCCATGACGGGGCGGGGCGGATGGCCTCTAACCGTCATACTTACACCAGACAAGCATCCTTTTTTTGCTGGGACATATATTCCTAAGCAAAGGAAAAAGAATCACTTTGGCATGATGGATCTGCTGCCGCAAGCGGCGAAAAAGTGGAGCGAACATCCACAGAAGGTTAAAGCATTAGGATTGCAAATCGTAGAAGAAACCGAAAAGCGCATGCTGTCTAATATGGAAGGTCAGATCAATGACAAGACTTTGCTTGTCGGTTATGAAACCTATGCGTCCTCCTTTGATCCTCAGTATGGAGGCTTTGGTGTTGCACCTAAATTTCCAACGCCGCATAATTTATCCTTTCTGCTGCGTTATTATCATGATACGGGTGAACAGAAAGCACTGGATATTGTAGAACATACGCTGGTCTCGATGTATCGAGGCGGACTCTATGATCATATAGGTAAAGGGTTTTCAAGATATTCCACGGATAATCAATGGCTGGTTCCGCATTTTGAGAAAATGCTTTATGACAACGCATTACTGGCAATGGCGTACATAGAGGCTTATCAAATTACAAGAAAACCGCTATATAAGCAGGTAGCAGAAGAGATATTCGAATATGTGCTGCGAGACATGACGGATGAAGCGGGCGGGTTTTATTCTGCGGAAGACGCAGATAGTGAAGGTGAGGAAGGTAAGTTTTATGTTTGGACCCCTGAAGAGGTTTATAAGATTTTAGGAGAAGAAGAGGGTTCCTTGTACTGCGAACTTTTTGACATTACTGAAAAAGGCAACTTTGAGGGGCGGAGCGTTCCTAATTTAATTGAACAATGGCCTGAACAATATGCTGAGGCTCATGATATGAACTTAGCTGAGTTAGTTGAACGCATCCAACATTGCCGTGAAGCGCTATATCAAGCTAGAGAAGAACGGGTTCATCCCTTTAAGGACGATAAGATCCTTACCTCTTGGAACGGGCTTATGATTATGGCTTTGGCAAAAGGTGCCAAGGCTTTAGGACGATCTGATTATATGGAAGCAGCTAAACGTTCCTTCCAGTTTATTTGGACCCGGCTGCGAAGAGAAGATGGCAGACTGTTAGCGAGATACCGTGACGGAGAAGCAGCGATACTAGGTTTTATCGATGATTATGCATTTCTATTATGGGGTTGTATGGAGTTATATGAAGCTACTTTTGACCCAGATTATCTAGAGAAGGCTGTACATATTAGTGATGCTATGATTGAGCTGTTCTGGGATGCTGATCAGGGTGGTTTCTTCTTCTATGGTAACGACAGCGAGCAACTCTTTACTCGGAATAAGGAAATTTATGACGGGGCCATTCCGTCGGGGAATTCAGTCGCGCTGTATAATCTAATCCGATTATCTAGAATGACCGCTAATGAGCGCTATGCTGATATTTGCACTCAAACCATACAGGCTTTCGCAGGTGCACTGGATCGCTATCCAGCGGGCCATTCTATTCTGTTAAGCAGCTTGTTACTTGAATCAAAGCCATCAAGGGAAATAGTGATCGCTGGCATGAAGGAAGCTGATCAGTCGCAAGCGATGGTGAAGGAGATATATCAACGTTTCCTCCCGAACACTTTAATCCTCTTTAACACGCCTGAATATGAACAAGCCCTTGAGAAGCTTATACCTTTAGTTCAGGGCAAGCGTGCAAAGAATAACACTACAATGGCTTATATATGTGAAGATTTCAGCTGCCAAGCGCCAATAATGCATTTTGATGCCTTCGTAGATCATTTGAATGCCCAGAAAAGCTGAGTTGCAAAAAAATCCTATACAAAACCTAAGAATGACCTTCTGCAATTAAGCGGAAGGTCATTCTGTGTTTAATAAAAGAATGGAAAGAAAATTCTCCTTAATCCGAAGAATGGAAGCCGATGTCTTCTGAAGCGGCGGAATCTTCGAGGATAACCAAAACCGTAGCTATAAGGGTATCCTCCCCAGTAAGGATATTGCCGATAATCATCCATTTCTTCTCCTGCAGGGACTAGTACCTCGACATGATCATCGTCTGTACCGTCGATGATCCCCTCATACATGTTACCGTCTGTTCCTTCAAGCTGCACGAAATGATGCTGACATTGCCTGCACATTTCAAGCATGTGTTGCTTATGTGCTTCTGGGTTCATCATGTTGGGATGCATCATGTTTTCCTGCTGAACAGGGCTCACATGGGCTGCTGGTACATTGGGCATTTGATTCATAATATTAACACCTCCATATGTCTAGAGGCATTATATTCGTGACCTAGGCAAATGTGATACTACTTAGCGGGATTTTTCTGTTTCTTGAGACCTTTAAAGATCGGAGTTGGTTCAGAAACTTGACGTTCAGTTCGTTTATTCTTCGGGCCTGATGAAGACTTGGCAAACTCCCCTCGAAAGGCTTTGAGTAATGAGAAAGTCATGAAGACAAGGACTAAAGCTAAGGGTAATGCACTCACGATAATGGCCGTTTGCATTGCAGGTAAACCACCCGAACTTAACAGGACTGTAGCTGAAGCTGAGAGGATTAATCCCCAGGTAATCTTCACTGAATTAGGTGGATTCAAGCTGCCTCCAGTCGATTGCATACCTAAGACGAAGGTTGCAGAATCTGCAGATGTTATAAAGAAGGTAGCAATCAGCGGAAGGGTAATGCAGACAAGGAACAGCGAAAAAGGCAAATGTTCATACACATAGTAGATGGCTGTTTCTAAACTTTGTGCGGATACAGGGAAGCCTTGAATGTATTCAAGGTGCAATCCCGTCCCGCCGAATACTGCGAACCAGATAGCACAGACAATCGTAGGTATGGCCGTGACTGCAATCATAAATTCTCTAACTGTTCTTCCCTTGGATACGCGAGCAATGAACGTCCCTACAAAAGGCGCCCATGCGATCCACCAAGCCCAATAGAAGATGGTCCAATTTTGAACCCATGAAGCTCTTTCCTCACTGAACGGCGCTAGTCTAAGTCCCATACTCGGCAAATTCTGAATATATCCACCAAAGGTGGTTGTGAATAACTCCAAGATAAACAAGGTCGGTCCAACGAACAGCATTGTAAAGAATAGAATGACTGCGAGAACCATATTGCCATTACTTAAAAATTTGATGCCCTTATTTAGACCCGTACCAGCCGAAATCAGAAACAGTACAGTTACGATGCTGATAATAACTAATTGTATCCCGAAATGATTAGGAATGCCGATCAAATAACTTAATCCGCTGTTAATTTGAGCGGCGCCAAGCCCGAGTGAAGCAGCTACCCCGAAGATTGTTGCAAACACAGCAACAGTATCTATAGTCGTCCCGAGAGGACCTTTGACTTTGTCACCGAGCAGTGGGGTAAGTGCAGCACTCATCAATCCGGGCAAGCCTTTTCTAAATTTGAAATATGCCAAGGTTAAAGCGATGGTGGCATAGATGGCCCAGGCATGGAATCCCCAATGAAGGTATGTATATCGCAGTGCTTGTTTTGCACTCTCAGCTGTATGTGCTTCACCAAGCGGAGGCGATGCAAAGTGTGATATGGGTTCAGATACACCGAAAAATAGTAGTCCAATGCCCATTCCGGCACTAAACAGCATGGCGAACCAAGTTACCGTTTTGAATTCGGGTTTTTCATGATCTTGCCCTAAACGAATTTTGCCGTATTTGCTGAAGATCAAGAACAGTGCGAACAATAAGAAGAAGGTTGCGACTAGTTGATATAACCAACCAAACGACTTAAGAAAGAATGACTGAGCAGAGCTCATAATGTGCTCAAGGTTGGCAGGGAATAGAAAGCCCCAAATAACAAAAATGAGAGATATTACTATAGCAATCCAGAATACTTTGGTGACCTGCTGCATACGGACCTACTCCTTTTTTTACGAATAGCTTTCTGTGAAAGAGGAGTATTTATGCATTCCAATATAAAAAGAGCTTCCCAAGAGAAGCTCCAAGCAAACCTATTTATTCTGAATCAAAGTATTCCACAGTTCTTCATTATCATAACCCAATCGCCAAATCGCAACGCCGGCTAAGTCGTATTTTTTAGCAATATCTAAGCGTTTCTTAACGGACTCTTTGTCCTCCAACCAGAACACATGCGTATACCCATTTTCCTTATATTCTATTTTATATTGATCAAATCGTTCATCCCAGGATTTCGTTACGGGTTTCGTACGCAGAATGTCTGGTATATTCTTGAGCGTTATAGCCCGATTGCTCACAAGATTCCCCTGTGCATCCAGCTTCCATTCACGAACGTAAAAGGGGATGCCAAGAATGAGTTTATCTCTTTCAATGCCATAAGCAAGGAATTCTTTAGCGCCTTCCTCTACCCAAGACATACCTGCCACAGAACCGGGTGTTTCACTGCCTGAATAATGATGATCATACGTCATCGTGATGATGTAGTCTACCATTGGGGCGAGTGCTTGGTGGTCAAATGCGGTCAAGTGATTCCATCTCACGCTGCCTCTTGGCAAGTCTATGGAGACTTTCAACTGCTTTGCATGGGCTTGGTCAGTCAGCTGTTTCATAAATGATGTAAAGGCTTGTCGGTCACTGCCAGCCAGTCCTTCAAAATCCACATTAATGCCTGTGACCCCAAGTTCAGCACTTCGATCCACTAACTTTTGAGTAAAGGATTGTACTGCTTTCGGATTGTTCAGGAATTGGCTTGTTAACTTGGAGTCAAATTGATTATGCACCAAAGGGTAAACTTGTTTTCCTTGATCTTTAAGCCATTCAGCGAGCTCCGCATCTGATAAATCCTTCAGGGTTCCATTTGCATCCGTAAGCTCAAACCATGTAGGAGAACTGACGTCTAGGCCTTGGGTTTGTGCAATATGATCGTATACCGTATCGTTCTTTGTTGTTCCGCTCCAACCCCAGTACGACAGCTTTCGATAATTATTCCAGATCATATCTTTTGTACTGTAACTTTGGATAGATGCATTACTGTATTGTTTAGCAAAGCTTAACGCCTTTGGAATGGTATTAAACTCCCCGATTATTCGGTCTCTCTGGTAAACCTGATAATTCGGATAATTGCTCCATATCGTTCTGTTTTGCTTTTTGATGGTGGCGTGTGCCCATTTTTTGGCGTATCGTACAGCTGCATCAATTTGATTGAATTCCTTCAGCAATTTTTGATTTTGATAGACTTCATATAATCCGTTATTCTCGTATACGAGTGTATTTTTTTTTGTGTTCCATACGGATGCATTAGGGACATTTGAGGCAGCTTTGATCGCATCGCCAAGATATGAATAGCGCTCTGTTAGTTTCGGAATAAACGGAACGTTAAGCTCGTATACCGCTTCGCCAGCTCTGGCTTTTTCGATGGCTTCATCCTTATGGTTATCCCAAACCCAGGTATTCGAATTTCTATCAATAATGTAGCTGTTAGCCCATTTCTTTCCTTCCTTCTGAGCGGCATCCAAGGTATTGAATTGCCAATGGGCTAATGTTTTCTCGCCTTGATATAGGATATATCTGTGGTCTAGTGCATCTTCGAAATTGTGCCACACCCAGCCGCCGGACTGAAGATCTCGTACGCTGGCACCCGCCCATCTACGAGCTTCATCTTGCGCAGCTTGTAAGGTGTCAAATCCCCACTGCGGCAAAGTTTTGTCAGCTTGGAACACGCGATATCTAGGATAGTTATCCCAAACCCAAGACCGATCACTAATTTTCTCAACGTGGGCGTTCTGATAGTCATCTGCGAATTGAACAGCCTGCTGATAAGTCCTAAACTCTTTTAGAATGTTCTCCTGATGATAGACGCGATATTGAGTTGTCAAGTCAGCAGCCAAAGCGGGTGCAGGTAAGAATAGTGAACCAGCTAACAGAGATGCAGATAAGCATGCGCTGGCTGTGATATGTGCAAGTTTGAATGTCATGTGGATAGGGTCCTCCTCTACGAATCTACTATATTAAACGTGAGGAAAGCCAAAGGGTTGCGCTGGTAAATGATGATAAGGCAAAATGATCCATTAGACCCGCACGTAAAAAGAACCCTGAATCCATCGAGCAGGATTCAGGGTTCAGGGTTAATCTATTCGGATGTCGGCGAACATTTCGTCTTCAACGTCAAGATTGACTTGATCGGCAAAGACACGCATGTTGTGATAAGACCATAAATATTGAAGAATAGCTTCGATCATCGTGGCTTCAATTAAATATTGGCTGCGCCCGTGTACGGTCACCTCGGATGAGAAACCCGTTTCTTCGTCCCACAAAAGCTCTACATCAACCTCTTCAGGCTTAACTTGCTTGCGCTGAGCGATATGAATGCAGATAGCATTAACGATATCTTGCTGGTGAATCCGCATCGACTAATACCTGCGTTCATCAGAAGGGCGCTTAGATTTTGAAAAATATCTGAAAAGCCCCCGTATCGCGATGAAAATCACGTAAATGATCACGATATTCAGGATCAAACCAAGCAAATCTCCGAACATTCCAAGACCGCCTAATAACCCCCCTAACAAGAAACCGGCGAATAAACCTGTCATTAGCCCGCCGCCAAAAAATCCTTTCTTATTTGGTGCGGTTGCGGCTGCAGTGCCATTCGTGTTTTTGGTAGGTGTTGTTTTCTGAACATTACTCTCAGTAGGCTGCTTAAATTTCTGAGTGCCGGATTTAAATCCGCCTCGTGGTTTGGCTTCAGATAAATCAGCAAAAGAGACGCTGAATACAAGAGCCATGATAGTAAATAGCGCGATGACTTTCTTCATGTGTAATTTCCTCCATGTATTAGTATGTTAGGTGAACTCATTTCATAAAGTGATGGAATGATACATATTCACAAAATGAATTCAGGCAACTCACTTTATTTACGCAGCTTTTAGGGATTACGTTTCATAATGTGTATCTTTTTCATGTTATAATGTTTGGAAAAAAGTGAAGGGAGAATAAATACCCTTGAATTACCCTAAAGCTTATATTGATTACTTGGTACAATTCCACGGAACACGTGATTTATTCGAATGCCATGAAATTTTAGAAGAATATTGGAAGGAACACCCGAATCATCCCTATGCAGAAATTTGGGTCGGTCTCATTCAAATTGCTGTAGCGCTGTATCACGAACGCAGAGCTAATCTGCGCGGTGCAGTGAAAATGATGGGCAGTGCCATTCGTATCCTTAGCCCTAACACTTCAGTGCTTCATGCCTTAGGATTGGATAGTGACATCATGCTGTTACAACTGAACAAACGGCTAGAAGAATTACAACAAGACAAATCGCTTGAAAGTGTGTATGAGGATTTCAACCTTCCTATTAAGGACAGGGAGCTGATGAATCAATGTCTTGATGTATGTAAGGAACAGGGCATAACCTGGTTGCAAGCTAGTGATCTTGCCCATGATGAATTGATTCATCGCCATACGCTTCGCGATCGAAGTGAGGTTATCAACGAGCGAAGCAAACAGTGGGAACGGCGTCGAAAGCAGAAACAACCTGCACAGGAAAACGATGTTTAACTGACCGTCTCATACCCTTCTGATACGAGCTCCAGTTCTCCTGTCTCAGGATCGATAATCAGACCGTGTACAGGAACATCTTTAGGGAGTAATGGATGGTTACGTATGATGCCTACGCTCTTGGTTACACCGTCTCTCACATCGTCAAAACCAGTTAGCCAGCGAGAGAGTTGAATACCCGAGTGCTGCAACGTAGAGATAACATCCTGGGAAATCCCTTTATCGAGTGCTTTATGAATGACGTTGTCTGAATTCAAGCCAGTCATACCGCAATCCTTATGGCCAATAACGCAAACCTCGGCTGCCCCTAATTCGTAGATGGCTACGATGATACTGCGCATAATATTTCCGAAGGGTTGTGTTACGATGGCGCCTGCATTGCGGATGATTTTGGCATCACCGTTTTTTAAATTCATCGATTTATTCAGAAGCTCTACAAGACGTGTATCCATACAGGTTAGTATAACCATTTTTTTATCAGGAAATTTCGTCGTGCGAAATTCTTCATACTGCTTGCGTTCAACAAATTCTTTATTAAACGAAAGGATTTCTGTAAGCATGTTGGACAAGTGCATAACCTCCTAAAATTTAATTTCGCTTGTCAATGACGTTCATTCGTGCATTAAAAATTTGTCCGTTGCTGGACAGTTTAAATGATTTTAGTGCAGCGTTGTAGTCTATCGTCATTTGCTCATCGAAGAATACAGCCTGCCTAGGTTTATAGTAAATATCGATTCCTCTGCTATCCGCTGGTTTGTCCTCTTCATCCAATGGATGCACGAGCCATAGCTGAGCGACACCGCTGACAGCACAACCGCAGCCATCTGAATCATAGACGAGCACGAAATCCCCTTTTGTCTCTGTAGATTGGTGCTGTCTAAGCCGTTCTTGCGCTTCTGGTGTTATTGTGATTTTCAATGGTTCCCACTCCCTTCCTTTGGTATTTTAACACAACACGATTCATTTGCGCATCCTAGCAAAACCCAGTATTATTCAGGGAAGAAACTTAAATGTAATAAGCGACGGAAAGGATGAGATTTATGAACTCAATGGATTTGAAACAAACCGAAGCTCATTTTAAACAATTAATCCGCAAACTTCGCAGCTATGAAGAAGCACTAGGCGTTTTATATTGGGATTTAAGAACAGGGGCACCGAGAAAAGGGGTCGAAACAAGATCGGAGGCCGTAGGCGTCCTGTCCAGCGAAATGTTTAAGCTCGCTGTATCGCAGGAGATGGGGGATGTGCTTGAAGCACTTCGAGAGCCTAAAGCATTCGCGCAGTTGGGTGAAATCGAACAGAAAATGGTAACGGAAAGCTATAAGGACTATGAGAAAAGCAAGAAAATCCCACCCGATATGTATCAAGCTTACGTCGTGTTAACCTCTCAAGCAGAATCCATATGGGAAGAAGCAAAGTCGGACAATGATTTTGCTAAATTCAAACCTTATCTTGAGCAAATTGTAGATTATAATCGTAAGTTTGTTGAGCTCTGGGGCTTCGAGGGGCATCCATATAACGCACTCCTTGACACCTATGAACCCGGGATGACTGTTGAGAAGCTGGATCAAGTGTTCTCGGCGCTCAGAGATGAATTGGTACCTTTGCTGCAACACATTGCGGAAGCTCCGAACAAACCCGACACGGCATTTTTGAAGGCTGATTATCCTAAGGAGCAGCAAAAGGCATTCAGTTTATACATATTAAAAGAACTGGGATATGATTTCGAGGCGGGTCGGCTAGATGAAAGCGTGCATCCGTTTGCTACGGGACTTAATCCGGGTGATGTACGTATCACTACGAATTACTTGCCGGAAGAGGTTAGTTTCGCCTTGTTCGGAACGATCCATGAATGCGGCCACGCATTATATGAACAGAATATTTCCAAGGATTTGATCGGCACGAATTTATGCGGCGGGGCCTCAATGGGTATTCATGAGTCTCAATCCCGATTTTATGAGAATAAGGTGGGCAGCAGCAGGGCGTTCTGGCAGCGATACTATAAGGATTTACAGCAAACCTTCCCAGAACAGCTTAAACATGTAGATGCAGAGACGTTCTACAAAGCTATTAATGAAGTTAAACCTTCACTCATCCGAATTAAAGCAGATGAACTAACCTATAATCTGCACATTATCATTCGATATGAAATAGAAAAGGAATTAATAAGCGGGACATTAAACGTTGCTGATTTACCTCAAGTGTGGAATGACAAATATGAAGAGTATCTAGGAGTTAGACCGCAAAATGATGCGGAAGGAGTCCTTCAAGACGTTCATTGGGCAGGCGGTTCCTTCGGGTACTTCCCATCTTATTCACTTGGCAATATGTATGCGGCTCAGCTGCTTCACCGAATCAAGCGAGATATTCCGCACTTTGATCAATTGGTCCAAAGCGGGGATTTAGCGCCGATCAAGCAATGGCTGGTGAACCATATTCATCAATACGGCCAGCGCTTGTCACCCGATGAATTAATTCGAAAAGCAGCGGATGAACCGTTAAATCCAACATATCTAACGCAATATCTCAAAGCTAAGTATACAGATATCTATAAACTGTGATCCTGAATGTTAAAGCCGCATCAATTTTATAAAAAAAATAAGAATTTGTCACTCTAGACGAATGTCCTGCATACACTTGTAGTGAATGATGTATGGAGGAGGTAGAAAGGATGTCCATCGTAGATAAAGATCTAGAGTGCAGAGAGATTATTACGAAAGCTGTCTGCGGCAAAGGTCGTAAGTTTTCTCAAGTGACGCATACCGTAACTCCCCCTCAAAAGCCATCCAGCATATTAGGTGCTTGGATTATTAATCACCAGTACGAAGCGGTGAAATCCGGGGACGGCATTGAGGTTGTAGGTACTTACGATATTAACATTTGGTATTCTTACGACAACAACTCCAAAACGGACGTGGCGAAAGAAACGGTATCCTATGTAGAAGCAGTGCCGTTATCTTACCTTGATCCCAAACACAGAGCCTCTACGGAAGAGGTAGCGGCAGAATCGACACAGGAACCGAACTGTGTAGAGGCGAACATATCTGCTGGGGGCAGCAGCGTATTGATCCGCGTGGAGCGTGAATATCAAGTGGAAATGATTGCCGAAACCAAGGTGTGTGTGATGGTATGCCAGCATGGCTGCGATGATTTCGGCGAGAAAGACATCGACTTCGATTACGGTGATGACGAAGCAGATTTAGAAGATCTGGAGCTGGATCTTCTAGATGATGAAGAAGATAATTAAGTCGTTTAGTTACAATAGCATATGCATTTGAATGTGATTTGGAGGGGGCAGCAGCCCTCTTTCTTTGTCTTTTTTCACCCAAATGACCCAAAGAGGCGGATGTTCGATGAATGTACAATTCTGGTGTAAGGATGAGTTGAATATCAGTGCATTTCAGAAGCTTGTAAGCACAGTGAATGACTTCACAGCTGGAGTGAATCCGTCCAAATCGACAGAAGATTTGATAATAAATTGGGGCTGCACAGACTTTGAATATACAGAATCGGAGCATACATGGATCATGAATAGGCCTGTTGCTTTACGGAAGCTAGAGCAGTCAGATGCATGGATGATACGGTTAGAACGTCACGGGTTGAGGTGTGTACGAAGGATGACGAACCGCACAAAACTGGTCAAGTTGTTTACGATCCCGGTGTTTCACTTGAAAGCGTTAGCTGTATTTCAACATCAGACAGGGGCCATGTATAGTCATCCGCAGGTTCACGTTGTATCAACGTTCGAAGAAGTGAATCAAACAAGCAATCAACGGTTTCGATATCTTTCAAGAAAAGCAATAAGGGCGATATATGCATTGGGGCTTGATTTTGGACTGGTGCAATTGGGATTAAATGACCAAGGGAAAGCTGTTATAGTCAAGGTTGACCCTGCCCCCAAACTTACTTCTCAGTTATCTAACTTATATGCTGAAGCGATTCAAGAGCATGTGGAAATGATGAGCGGAACAAGCGCTTCTCGTGCTTTGGAGGGCAGTCTTCTGGTTGGTATGGACCCTGAATGCATTCTAGTTAATCCAGATGGTAAGGTGGTGCCGGCCGATCGTTTTTTTGAGAAGAAAGGCAGGGTTGGCAGTGATTCAATTGTGCTCGAGGGAAGAGCTGTGGTGTATCCCTTATTGGAGTTCAGACCGCAGCCCGCTGCTTCTCCAGACATCTTGCTCAGTCATTTAGAACAATTGATGCATTCGGCGCACCAGAAGTTACAGAAGCATGGGGACTTTCAATGGCTTGCTGGTGGATCACCCCGGAGGGGCATTAAATTAGGCGGGCATTTGCACTTTAGCGGAAGGCCGTTAGATAGTCGATGGCTGCGAGCGCTCGATTATTATCTGGCATTGCCGCTTGTCATGCTTGAAGACTCTAGTACAAGTGGTCGAAGGCCTAAATATGGATTCTTAGGTGATCATCGGACCAAACATCACGGCGGATTTGAGTACCGTGCCCTGCCTAGCTGGATTGTTGATCGTGACTTGACTCATAGTGTGGTTTGTTTAGCGTTTATAATTGCACAGGAGTATCGTGTGCTTCAATCGGATATGCTCTTAGATCTGACCTTAATCGAAGCGTATTATAAAGGGGATAAGTATACACTGCGCATCTATACGCAACAAATATGGATGCGAATTGAACAGCTTAAAGGTTATGAAATGTATCGACATCAGCTAAGGAAATTCAAGGACCGACTCTTCCATCAGCAAAGCTGGAATGAGCAGCGGGATTTGCGAGAAAGCTGGGGAATTTGCAATCTGCAAAAGTAAACAATCCTTCATCGTGATACAATTCGTGCTATAATGAACTCGTATTTATCTTTATTCGGCCAGGAGGATTCAAATGGCAAAGTATACGCCAATGATTGAACAATATTTGCAGATAAAAGCAGAAGTACCCGATGCCTTCTTGTTTTTTCGACTGGGTGATTTCTACGAATTATTTTTTGATGATGCTGTTGAAGCAGCAAGAGAGCTTGAAATTACGCTGACAAGCAGAGGCGGAGGTGCGGAAGATCGGATTCCGATGTGCGGTGTTCCTTATCATTCCGCCGAAAGCTACATTCAGCGTTTAATAGAGAAAGGTTTTAAGGTTGCTATATGTGAGCAAGTTGAAGATCCATCAGAAGCTAAAGGTGTTGTGCGCAGGGAGATTGTGAGAATTGTTTCCCCTGGTACAGTAATGGACGGGAAATCCGTCAATGATAAGGCGAATAACTTCATAGCCAGTATCGTTCTTGAAGAGGAAGAGGCAGCATTAAGTGTCTGTGATCTATCCACAGGGGAGCTTTATACCACGTTACTGCCTTCATCCATATCGGCGTTGCTGGACGAGCTGAATATTTATCAGCCTTCCGAGGTCATTGGGGCGAAAGGTCTGCTTGACCTTATCTCCCAAGATACAGTGCATTGGGGGAGGAAGGTGCTGTTTACAGCAAGAGATGATGGTGATTCAGCGGCACTAAAAGATTTATTCGCGAAAGAAGATTTAGCGCAACTGACAGCATTGGAGCATACATCTACGGCTGTTTTAATAGATTATTTAAAAGAAACGCAAAAAAGAAGCTTGTCGCATCTAACACAATTGCGGAAAATCGAACGTCATCAATACATGCTGCTTGACCCCTTCACCCGTAGAAATTTGGAACTGGTAGAGACCGTTAGAGATCGAGGAAAAGCAGGTTCCCTCTTGTGGCTGCTCGATAAAACAGTGACTTCCATGGGGGGAAGGATGCTGCGGCGTTGGTTGGACAAGCCATTACTTCACAAGCGATCGGTAGAAGAACGATTGGAAGCAGTCAATGTACTGTACCATCAGTTCATTCTGCGAGAGGATCTTAAGCAGCATTTAAAGGAAATCTACGATTTGGAACGCTTAGTTGGCAGGGTGGCCTTTGGAACAGCGAATGCAAAGGACTTAAATGCCCTAAAGATTTCCTTGGCTCAAATACCTGCACTAATAGAGCTTTGCAGCGCTTCTGATTCATCGACATTACAGCAGCTCGTTCATGAGTTGGATGCTTGCCAAGATATTTTTGCATGGATAGATGAAGCGATTGTGGAGGATCCCCCGTTATCCGTTCGAGAAGGGGGCATGATTAAATCCGGCTTTGATCCTTACTTAGATCAGCTGCATGATGCAAGCACCAATGGAAAGCAGTGGATTGCAGAGCTGGAGCATCGTGAGAAGGCTGAGACCGGCATTAAATCATTGAAGATCGGTTATAACAAAGTGTTTGGGTATTATATTGAAGTGACACGAGCGAATCTAGCATCACTGCCAGAGGGGCGCTATGAACGCAAGCAAACGTTAGCGAATGCAGAGCGTTTTGTGACACCCGAATTAAAGGAGAAGGAAGCTTTGATCCTTGAAGCTGAGGAGAAAATGGTCGGCCTTGAATATGAAATCTTCTCGGCGCTGAGGGAACGGATTAATGCGGAGGTCAGCAGGTTACAGCGGTTGGCTGAACACATTGCGGTATTGGACGTGTATCAATCACTTGCTGCGGTTAGCAGTGAGCGTCGATTCGTTAAACCCCAGTTACATGATGGCTACCACATGCGTATTACCGGCGGGCGCCACCCTGTAGTGGAAGCCGTGATGAAGGACGGCGCATTTATTCCTAATGACACGATATTTACACAAGATGAAGAACGCATGCTGTTAATCACTGGACCGAATATGGCTGGAAAAAGTACGTATATGCGGCAGGTTGCACTCATTTGTATTATGGCGCAAATAGGCTGCTTCGTTCCTGCGGAATCAGCGGAAATGCCCATGATCGACCGCATTTTTACTAGAATTGGCGCCGCAGATGATTTGATCAGCGGTCAAAGTACCTTTATGGTAGAGATGAAGGATATTCAGGTCATGACCGAACGCGCGACTGAACGCAGTCTTGTCATCATTGATGAATTGGGACGCGGGACTTCTACGAGTGAAGGGATGTCCATTGCGCAAGCGGTGATTGAATTTTTGCATGAGCTGGTAGGGTGTAAAACTTTAGTGTCCACTCATTTTCATGAGCTGGCACATTTAGAAGATAGTCTTACGTACTTGAAAAACGGGTGTATGGCTGTCAAAGAAAGCGGAGAGCAAGTCACCTTCTTAAGAAAACTGATACCAGGTGCTGCGGATACGAGTTATGGGATTTACTGCGCTAGAATTGCGGGATTGCCAGAGCGCATTATCTCAAGATCGTATGAGCTGCTTAGTCAATATGAGCATCGATCAATTAAGCAAGAGCCAGTAACAGCTGAGCTGAAAATTCCCGCATCTTTGCAGGGACAATCTACTGCATCTACTGCATCTATTGCCACTTTAGTGAAAGAGGGCGATGACGGCCAGGCAATAGGGGCAGATGTGAATACAGCGGCAACCACTGAGGATATCGTGCAGCTGAGCTTCTTCGAGGATCAAGCGAGTTCCCGCGGCAAAAAAAGCAGTAAAGTATTAGATGAGGCATCAGAATTGATTGTAAAGCGAGTCAGAGAAGTTGATTTATTGAATATGACGCCGCTTCAGGCTATGAATTTCTTGTACGAATTAAAACAAAAAAGTTAGGCGGTAATCATTGTGAAAAAATGGATATTAGCGCTTTCGATGGTCAGTTTATTATGGGTTCAGCCTATGGCGGTTTCGGCAGCTAGCAAGGAGTCTGCAGCGTTTACGAAGCAGATGGAGGAAGTCCATGACATTATTCAATACTACCATGTCAATGAACCTGATCAAGAGACGATGTCTGATGAGGCGATTAGGGCTATGGTTGATTCGTTGAATGATCCATACAGCCAGTATTTAACGCAGGAGCAGTGGAATTCGTTTCAGTCCGCGGTAGAGAACACGTATGTTGGTATCGGGGTCAAAATTGAGCAAGGTGAACATGGGGTTGCCATTGTGGAAGTGTTTCAGGGCTCACCAGCTGAAGAGGCAGGCTTACAAGCGGGGGATATCTTCACTAAAGTGGACCAAGAATCCGTCACTGGCATTGATGTGAATGAGTTGCCGAGCAAAGTGACCGGACCTGAGAATTAAGAGGTCATCGTCACAGTTAAACGTGAAGACGAGTAGCTCACCTATAACGAAAAACGCAAGCAGGTTCAAATTCCAGTCATCAAGCAGGCTTATTTTGATCAAGCAGGCATTGGTTATGTACGCTTATATTCCTTCTCCCAATCCGTGGATGAAGAAGTAGCTGAAGCGCTGCAAGCCATGGAATCCCGTGGACTGAACGCACTTGTATTAGATGTGCGAGGCAATGGCGGCGGCTTATTAGATTCTACTATGCATATTGCGGAGTTGTTCGTCGACAGCGGCGTCCTGATTCACACTAAAATAAGAGGGAAGCAAGGTACTCCCGTGAAGATTACAGAGGGAAGAGATGCGGCTTATCCGGTTACAATCCTAGTGGATGGCGGCAGTGCGAGTGCATCAGAAGTATTAGCCGGTGCGCTTAGAGACCATGGAGTGGCCAAACTGGTTGGTACTCAAACTTTTGGCAAGGGGAGTGTTCAGCAAATATTCCAGCTTTCTAATGGGGGGTATTTGAAACTGACAGTTGAAGAGTATTTAACCCCTAAAATGCATCCAGTGAACCACGTTGGTTTACAACCTGGCAGTGAAGTGCATGGCAGCGCAGCACAACTCATAACGGCGCTCCATCAAGCTGGATTAGAGGATATGATCGTTACCGTTGACCGCGGGATTGTGTCTGTCAATGACATTCGATTCGAAGATACCGTCGGCAAGCTTGAAGAGCAGGGCAGCCTATATGCTCCGGTTCGATTCTTGGCAGCATTAGTCCAAGCAGATGTAGCCTGGGATGGAAAGAGCAAATCCATTAAGCTGGCAAAAGGGCAGCAGCAGCTGAACTTGTCCACCTCAGCATCTGATCTCAGAATGATTGCGGGTACGACCTATATGGATATTAGTGCATTTGAATCTAAGTTTGGCGGTCTAACCTGGGAGCACGATGACGAGGGTGTATTAACCTTTAAGGTCATAAAGGAGTCATAATTGATGGGAAACATTCAAATACTGGATGATCATACAGCCAATCAAATCGCTGCGGGTGAAGTGGTAGAGCGACCTTCGTCTGTTGTAAAAGAATTGGTTGAGAATGCAATCGATGCGGGAAGCACCCGTATTGATGTGGCAATAGAAGAAGGCGGTATTTACTCCATTCGTGTATCGGATAATGGCAGTGGGATTCATGCGGATGACTGTGAAACCGCATTTCTTCGCCATGCGACCAGTAAGATCAGATCAAGTAAGGATCTTTTTCACATTTCCAGCTTAGGATTTAGGGGTGAGGCGCTTCCTAGTATTGCTGCAGTATCTCGGCTTGAATGCATTACGAGTACGGATCAATCAGGATTAGGGAAGTGTATTAAGATAGAGGGCGGTAAACTACAGTCCATTGAAGATACAGCAGCCTCTCGGGGTACGGATATATGGATCAGAGATTTGTTCTTCAATACGCCTGCGCGGTTAAAATATATGAAGACGATCCAAACAGAATTAGGACATGTATCCGATTATATGTATCGGCTTTCACTGGCGTATCCGACGATCGCCTTTACATTTCGTCATAATGGGAATATGCTGCTGCAAACGCTGGGCAATGGTGACGTACTTCAAGTGATCGCAGCCATTTATGGCTCAAATTTGGCCAAGCAGATGATTGCAGTGGAGGGGGAAAGTGCAGACTTTCAACTGCACGGTTATGTTTCTAAGCCTGAGTTAACCCGCGCGAACCGAAACGGCATGTCCTTCCTCGTGAATGGCCGATATATTAAGAATTACGCACTTTCTCAAGCGGTCCTGCAAGCTTATCATACTTTGCTTCCTGTGCATCGCTTTCCGCTGGTTGTCCTTCAGATTCAGATGGATCCCGGTCTTATCGATGTGAATGTTCATCCAGCTAAGCTAGAGGTAAGGTTTAGTAAAGAGGCTGAATTAATGGCATTCCTTCAAGCCTCTATACGCGAAGCGCTGCAAGCATTAGTCTATATCCCGGAAGCCAAACTGAAAGCATCAGACCAGCCAAAGGCGATACAAGAGCAATTGCAGATGTATCGTCCTGAAGCAAAGGAACCGGTTGTATCACCAGGGCCGCTGCCACTGGATCTTGAAGCGAAGCGGGATGATGCCTTGTCGAACACCCTGACACCCCCTGCCAATGAAACATCAAAAGCTTCTATAGATCGCAATGAATCAGGCGGGAACGAAGTTGATTGGAGCCGACAAGGCACTAAGCCTGCAGGGAGCGCTCAACGCAATCAGGGATTCTCCGCCAAAGCATCTCAACCTAAGACGCAAGAAGCAGGGTTGAAGGAAGCTGAGATGAAACAGTTTATCCAAATGATGAAGGAAACGACTGAGGCAACGAGTGCTTTGCCGGCTTTTCCCGAACTGTATCCCATTGGGCAGCTTCACGGCACTTATATTGTTGCACAAAATGATCAGGGTCTGTATTTGATTGACCAGCATGCTGCACATGAACGAATCAACTATGAGCATTATTATCGGTTGTTTGGCGAGCCGAATCCAGCCAGTCAAGAGCTGCTTATTCCATTAACATTAAAGTTTACACCGTCAGATTCAGAGGTGATCAAGGACAAGCTGGCGCTTCTTGAACAGGTAGGTGTATGTATGGAGGATTTTGGCGGCAATAGTTTTATTGTTCGATCCTGTCCGTATTGGTTTCCTAAAGGGGATGAGCAGCAAATTGTTGAAGAGATGATTGAATGGATTCTCGCTGAACGCAAGTCTATCCATCTTGGAACATTAAGGGAAAAGTCAGCCATACTATGTTCATGTAAAGCATCCATTAAAGCGAACCAATCGATGACGATAACGGCTCTGGAATCACTTCTGGATCAACTAAGACAATGCAGTAATCCTTATACATGTCCGCACGGACGACCGATCGTTGTAAGCTTCTCAACCTATGAATTAGAAAAAATGTTTAAAAGAGTGATGTAGAGCATGAAAATAGTGACCACTTCATATCGGCCTTCACAGCAGCTGATCCAGCAAGCAGAGCAGATCGCTTACCAGATAGGCGGATCAGCTGTGCAGCGGGAGAAATATGCCATAGACAAGCTGCGGTCCCGCTATCATGCCACCGATATAGTGGTTGTTAGCGAGAGCGAGATAAAATGGTATAAGCAGCACCATCCTGTGTATTTTTTTCACCCTAGTATGGCATTAGTTCGGGTTGAGCGTTTAATGAAGGGTGAACCAGACAGCATGCTGCAGCATGCAGGAATCAGACCGGGTGACCGCATCTTAGACTGTACAGCGGGATTAGGTTCAGATGCGATTGTATTCTCGTATGCTTCGGGACCTGACGGACAAGTTACGGCTATTGAGAGCGAGCCTGATCTTGCTTTTTTACTTAAAGAAGGTTTAAAATCCTACGATTCGGATATAGCTGAACTAAATGAGGCGATGCGGCGTATTCAGGTGATTCATCACAATCATTTAACCTTTTTGCAAGCATGTGAGGATAAAAGCTTTGATGTGGTTTATTTCGATCCGATGTTCCGTAAAGCGTTGGAGCAGTCTAGTTCACTTAATCCCATTAGAGCCTTCTCCAATCCTGATCCATTGCAGCAGGAAGCCATAGCAGAGGCGAGAAGGGTAGCCCGAAGGCTTGTTATGATGAAAGAACATCGGGATAGTTCAGAGTTTGAACGCTTAGGCTTTAATCAGGTTTTCCGCAGCTATTCCAAGATTGCATATGGGGTGATGGAACGATGATTGATGCGCAGCCAAAGCCGAATTTGTTAGTATTAATAGGACCAACAGCTGTGGGGAAGACAGCTTTGAGCATTGCGATTGCAAAGCGTTTTAATGCTGAAATTATTTCTGGTGATTCCATGCAGGTTTATCGTGGAATGGATATTGGAACTGCGAAAATTACCCCCAAAGAAATGCAAGGCATTCCGCATTATTTAATAGATACACATAATCCTGACGAAGCATTCAGCGTTTCAGAATTTCAAGAAAGAGCCGGGGGGCAAATTGAAGCGATACAACGTAACAGTAAGCTTCCGTTTGTGGTCGGCGGTACGGGGCTTTATATTGAAGCGTTGTGCTATGATTTTCAGTTCAGTGAGGCCGGATCTGACGAAGCATTCAGGAATGAACAAACCGCATTCGCAGCATGTCATGGTGCCAAAGCGCTGCATAAGAAGCTTAAAGCCATCGATCCTTTATTAGCTGAAAAACTGCATCCCAACGATCTCCGCAGAGTGATTCGAGCCCTTGAAGTGTATCATATGACTGGAAAAACAATGACAGAGCATTTGGAGCATCAAACGAAACAGCCGCGGTACAATCTGTGTATCATTGGTCTGACGATGGACAGGCAGCTTCTGTATGATCGCATTGAACAACGCATTGACCTCATGGTGGAACAAGGATTGGTAGAAGAAGTGAAACGTCTGTTAGACCAAGGGTACTCTCCCTCGCTTGTCCCTATGCAAGGGCTAGGTTATAAAGAAATCATTTGGTATTTGCGGGGCATTTGTACGTTGGATGAATCGATTCGATTATTAAAACGCAATACAAGGCGCTTTGCTAAGCGGCAGCTGTCATGGTTCAGACATATGAATGATATCCATTGGGTGGATGTTACCGATTCACAAAAATTAAATGACCACTTGGAAACAATTAATGGTATAATAGCAGGAAAGTTTCCTGCTTGTACTGAATATAATTCAGAGCAATGAGTTTTTAAGCAAACCGTTCCAATCTCGTTGATAACAATTAGGGAGGTACCTTTTTTCATGAACAAAACAATAAACATTCAAGATCATTTTCTGAACCAGCTGCGTAAAGAATCCATTCCGGTAACGGTTTACTTGACGAACGGCTTCCAAATTCGCGGATTAATTAAGGCCTTTGATAATTTTACAATTATTGTGGAAAGTGAAGGTCGCCAGCAAATGGTGTATAAACACGCCATCTCCACCTTTGCGCCTCAGCGAAACGTAAATTTCTCGCAGGAATCATCGTCTGAAGCGTAACTTTTTTACTGCCCAAAGCGTCAAATAGCATATACAAAGGATCTCATCCATAAATCTTGAACGGGATCCAGTACATGAGAACAACCCCTATGGGTTGTTCTTTTAGATTGATTTTCCTTTAGGATGGGAGGAGCATCATGGCAACAGGAAAGAAAGCGCACAAATCTAAGCGCAAAGGAAAGCCGTCATTTATTAAACGCTTGATGTTTTGGTTGATTGTAACGGCAGTTACGGCCGTAATTTCGGCCATGGGCGTGTATCTGTTCTTTATTCTAAATGGACAAAAGCTGCTTGCAGAGAACGTTAATAAGCTAGTGATGGATGAAGCAACGATTATTTATGATCGATCGGGTAAAGAAGTCACCAAGCTGTATATTGAAAATAGGGAGATTGTCTCCTTGAATGATGTTCCAGATTTAATGGAAGCAGCGTTTATAGCCACAGAGGATCGCAGGTTTAACAAGCATGAAGGCATTGACTTTTGGGCCATTGGCCGTGCCCTGGTCAAAGACATTATGCATATGAGTGCTGTTGAAGGGGGCAGTACTATCACTCAGCAGCTCGCTAAGAATATGTTCTTATCTTCGGAGAAGACATTGTTCCGTAAAGCTAGAGAGGCCTCGCTGGCCGTCGCCTTAGAAAGTAAGTACACTAAGGATGAAATATTAGAAATGTATTTAAACCGTATATATTTTGGCAACGGGGCTTACGGTGTAAAAGCTGCGGCAAAGCGATATTTTAACAAGTCGGATCTAAATGAGCTCACTCTGGGCGAAATTTCCACCTTGGTAGGCATTCCGAAATCACCTGGGAATTACAATCCGCTGTCGGATCCAGAAGGAGCTGCTAAGCGCAGAGCTGTTGTACTCAGCTTGTTACTGCAGCAAGGGATCATTACAGAGGCACAGAAGGATGAGGCATCCAAGGAAACGTATGATTCCATTCAATCCCTCCATAAACGTCAGGACTATCTCACTTTTGTTGATATGGTAGCCAAGGAAGCTTCAGAACAAACGGGAATAAGTGAAGAGATGCTGTATCGGGGCGGGTATAAAATCTATACGACAATGATCCCGGAAACCCAGCGCATTTTAGAACAAGCATTTGAGGATGATCAACTATTCCCAAAAGACGGTCCGGACCAGCAAGTTCAAGCGAGTATGGTGATCGTGGATCATCAAAACGGGGGTATTGTAGCAGTTGTTGGGGGCAGAGACTATGCATCTAAGGGGCTTAATCGTGCGGTCATGCCAAGACAGCCGGGTTCATCGTTCAAGCCAGTCATTGCCTATGCGCCCGCGATGGAAGAGGGGAGCTGGACGCCGTATTCATTACTTAAAGATGAGCAGATGAGCTTCGGCAGTTACAGCCCGCGTAATTACAACGGCAAATATTTGGGTGAAGTCAGTATGGCATATGCCATTCAAGAGTCTATTAACATTCCTGCTGTATGGCTCCTTAATGAGGTAGGTATCGATGAAGCTATGGATTTCGCTTCAAGTCTCGGCATTCAATTCGAACCAGAGGATCGCAATCTTTCGATTGCGCTTGGCGGATTAACCAAGGGGGCGTCTCCGCTGCAAATGGCACAAGCTTACAGTGCTTTTGCGAATCATGGGGAGTTAAATGAAGCCCATACCATCACGAAAATATTAAATACTCATGACCAGGTGGTCTTTGAGCGAGATGTGAACAGCAGTCAAGTCATGTCAGCGAAGACAGCCTATTATATGACAACGATGCTTAAAGCGGCAGTTGACAGCGGTACGGGTAGAAATGCCCGCATGAATCGACCTGTGGCAGGTAAAACAGGCACAACGCAATTAGGTATTGAAGGCATCAGCGATGCTAAAGGCAATCGGGATGCTTGGTTTGTGGGTTACACCCCTGAATGGACAGCCGCTGTTTGGATGGGGTTTGATAAGACCGATCAACAGCATTATTTGACCCAAAGCAGCGGTGCTCCAGCTTCGATGTTCGCTCACGTTATGACACAGGCTTTAAAAAACTACAAGGTGAGGGATTTCGAGAAGCCTGAAGGGGTGCCGGAGGCTGAGAAGCCGCCTGCTCCAATTACTGGCTTATCCGCTGTATATGACCCAGAAGCCCAAAGTGTAATGTTAAGTTTCACAGCTTCAGAGGAAGGCGAAAAATATCAAATATTCAGAAAAGCCTCCACAGATGAAGAGGCGCAGATGTTACTTGAAACGGTATCGAATGAAGTTCGCGATATGACGATCACGATGGGGGAAACGTATCAGTATTATATTGTTGTGTATGATACAACAACCGGAATTGAGAGTCGGCCGTCAGATACTGTAGAGGTTACTGTCCCGTCTGAAGGTGAATTGGACCCGTTGAATCCGATAGATCCATTAGAACCGTTGGATCCTATACTTGAACCAGGTGAAGGTCCAGATGTATTGCCTGAAGGGTTAGAAGATGAACTTGGTGGAGAGACAGAAGAGGATTCAAGTCCAGCTGATGAAAATGCCGAGCAAGATTCAACGGATGAATTAGACTCGGAAGTCGAAGATCAAGCGGGTGAGGATGAGGTAGCAAGCAGTTCCTCTGAGAATACTGCCAATGAGCAGACGGTAAGTGATTCTGATTCAGAATCGCAGCTGTTAGATCCCTTATTGAATCGTTAATAACTGCACGATTGTTTCGTAAAGTCTCATTGGAGCTCGTTCACATCTGCGGTGTGAATGAGCTCTTTTTTGTAGAGAGAGGATGTGGATGGAGCAAATGTCAGCACAAGCGGTGTTATGTCTTCATGGCTTTTCGGGCGGTCCTTTTGAAATCGAGCCGTTAGCCAAAGTTCTTGAATACAGAGGTTATCAATGCTATATACCAACGTTACCAGGTCATGAAGCGCAATTATTAAATTTAAGTGAATCCACATGGGAAGATTGGCTGCAATTCGCATTTCAAGTTGTGGAAGATATTCTGATAACTGAACGTTCGCTTCACGTGGTTGGCTTTTCGATGGGTGCCCTGTTAGCTTCGGCTGTCGCGAACCGTTACCCTGTTGAACGTTTAGTGCTGTTGAATCCCGCCTATTTTTATATAAGTCCTTACCACTTTGCCAGTCAATTGATTAAGCAGGTAATACATAAAGATTTTCGCCGATTTACAAAAATGGGCAGGGTACCTGTGTCAGCAACGGTCCAATTTATGAAATGTGTACATGCGCTTAAATCAGAATATTCTTCCTTGTCGATACCTACTCAGATCGTGCAAGGTCTTAAAGATGAGATCATACTGCCTTACAGTGCGAAATGGATAGCTAGACGCATACAAGGCAGCTGCGAGCTCCATACATTAGCCCACTCCCATCATTTATTGACTTATGGTCATGATAAGGAATTATTGTTTAAGAAAGTAACAGCCTTTTTAGACCATTCAATGAGGGATAAGGAGCAAGGATATGTTTAGAATGACCAAAAGCTTGATACGACTGGGCTGGAGAGGTTTTAAGCTTGCCTTGCTTTTGTTAGTTGTTTGGACCTGTTATGTGCAGTGGATGATCCATAGTATCGAGCGACTGGAACTTAATGAGCCAGTAGATGTAGGCATCGTGCTGGGTGCTGCATTATGGGATAATGAACCCAGCCCTGCATTAAAAGAGCGGTTGAATCATGCGGCCTCATTGTATCATGAAGGGTTAGTAAGTGAGTTAATCGTGACCGGAGGTATGGATTATAACGGGTCCACCATCACTGAGGCAGAAGGAATGCAGCGTTATTTGATCAAGCAAGGGATACCAGAAACGGCAATTGTGATGGAGAAGCTTGCGCGCAGCACTTATGAAAATTTGCTTTACAGTCAAGCGATGATGGATCAGAACGGTTGGCAAAGCGCTGTTATTATTACACATGATTATCATGCAGCAAGGGCTAAAGACATTGCAACGTTCTTAAATTATGATAATCCGGCGTTGTCCTCAATGGGCTCGACAGTTATGTATATGCCTTATCACAAGGGCCGCGAAACGCTGGCCTACACTAAGTGGGCGATGGATAAATTCATTCTAATGATAAACGAATGAAATTCATAGCACTTTGCTTTGGTTATTACGAAATTCATTCGAGCATTAAGCGTATCATGGGGCCCGATGAAATGGATCCGGATCATTCATTTGTGTACAAACATTGCGAATATGCTATATATAGAGGTTCTCTTTGCGGAGAACTCGTTCATTACAACTTAGGCTTGTGAGTATACTGAACGATCATAATAATCGAGGTGATTCCTGATGAACGAGCTTGTGATCCATTCCGAACCCCGAAAAATCACTCAAAAAACACGCCAAATCAATGTGGTGTTTAATCATGCGGAAGCACCAAAGGTGATCGAAACCGACTTGAAAGTTGGAGTTAAATCTAAGGTAAAATCGTTATCAGAATCGTGTTCTGAACTGTTTAATGAGCTGGATCAGATGGTTGGATTAGAGAAGGTCAAATCGATCATTTATGAGATTTATGCCCTGCTGCAGGTACGTAAGTACCGGCAAGAACAAGGTTTGAAATGTGAATCACAGGTTTACCATATGATTTTTAAAGGGAATCCTGGAACAGGGAAAACAACCGTGGCGCGAATTGCCGCAAAATTGCTGCAGCAGATGGGTATACTGAATAAAGGGCATTTTATTGAGGTGGAGCGCGCTGATTTAGTAGGAGAATATATCGGGCATACGGCTGTTAAAACAAGAGATTTGGTTAAAAAGGCGATGGGCGGTATATTGTTCATAGATGAGGCTTACAGCTTGGCTCGCGGCGGCGAGAAGGATTTTGGCAAGGAATGTATCGATAGTCTGGTTAAAGCGATGGAGGATCACAAGGATCAGTTTGTATTGATTCTAGCGGGTTATCCGGAACAAATGGATGAATTCCTGCAAACTAATCCTGGATTGCCCTCTCGTTTTCCGATTCAGATTGAATTTCCGGATTATTCAGTTGATGAATTAATTCAGATTACCGATCTCATGATCAAGGAAAGGGAATACAAGCTGCTGCCTCAGACCATCTCCAAATTTAAAGAGCAATTTATTATTGAGAAAAGCCGCCATGAACAGGAATTTAGTAATGCCCGATTTGTGAGGAATCAGATCGAGAAAGCTATACGAAATCAGGCTGTACGAATTATGAGCCATTATGATACGATGCCTACAAGGCAAGAATTAATGCAAATTCTCCCAGAAGACCTTAAGGACTAAACACGAAGGAGACGATTTTAAGATCCTATGAAACAAACAACGTATAATGTAAATGACCAAATGCATGAAAAAGCGGTGCTGATTAGTTTAATTGTGGATAAACAAAATGTGAATATGTCCATGCATGAGCAGTCCTTTCAAGAGCTGGTTCAGCTGGCAGAGACGGCTGGGGTTGAGGTGGTTGAAGGAATGATTCAATCCAGAGAAGCGCCTGACTCCAGATGGTTCATTGGAAAAGGAAAAGTCGAAGAGCTTAAGCAAAAGCTCGAGGAGCACGGAGCAGGAACGGCGATATTCGATCAAGAGCTGTCCGGTGCTCAGGTGCGTAATCTTGAGGAAGCACTTGACGCGAAAATTATTGATCGTACTCAGCTAATTCTTGATATATTTGCTCAAAGGGCAAAAACAAGAGAAGGTATTTTGCAAGTAGAACTAGCTCAGTTGAGCTACCTGCTGCCTAGATTGTCTGGGCATGGCAAGAATTTATCCCGCCTCGGCGGAGGCATTGGTACAAGGGGGCCGGGTGAATCTCAGCTGGAGACAGATCGCCGTCATATTCGCACGCGCATAAGAGATGTCAAGCAGCAGCTTACGGAAGTGACCAGAACACGCACATTACACAGGGAACGCCGTAAGAAAACGGGGCAATATCAAATTGCATTGGTCGGTTACACCAATGCGGGGAAATCTACTTTATTGAAGCAGCTGACTCAGGCAGATGTGTACATTGAGAATCAATTGTTCGCAACTTTGGATCCTACGTCAAGAACTTTAAAGCTGCCTAGTGGGAAAGAGGTTATCCTCACCGATACGGTTGGTTTTATTCAGAATTTGCCGCATGATTTGATCGCTGCCTTCAGGGCTACGTTAGAGGAAGTTAACGAGGCGGACCTTATACTGCATGTCGTCGACAGCTCGTCGGACATGCGTGAAGATCAGATGAGGGTTGTACAAGAGGTGCTGGGTGAATTAGGTGCTGGCGGCAAAGATCAGCTGACGGTGTTTAACAAAATTGATCTTATCCCGCAGGGAGAACAAGCGGCGTTGTTCAGCGAATCGAAAAGTATTCAGATCAGCGCGTTCTCAGAAGCTGATCTAGAACGTCTGCTTCTGGAAGTGGAGAACCATTTGATGGGGGATGTGCAGATTTATGATATACCGCTTGATCGCGGGGATTTGATTTCCGTTGTGTATCGGATGGGCGAAGTGCTGGAAACCGGAACGGAGGAGCAGCATCAACGCATGAAAGTACGCTTGAATAAACAGGAAGCACAGAAGAATGGACATATGATCGAAGCATATGCTGTAAAATCATAAGAAAAGCGGGAGAAGGGGAACAGGCGGGAATGGAAGGTTTTACGCAATGGTTGTCATTTATGAATGAGATTGAGTTACAAGTTGAAGATCGATTTAAAGCCGTTGAGGCAGTTGCAGAACGCAATCAATGGAAGGTGTTAGAGAGTTTTCAGAAGCATCAGGTCAGTGATTTTCACTTTGCAGGTTCAACAGGTTATGGATATAACGACCGTGGACGCGAGATATTAGATCTTGTTTATGCAGATGTGTTCGGAGCAGAGGCAGGGCTCGTTAGACCGCATTTTGCCTCTGGTACACATACCATTTCGACAGCTCTCTTCGGTGTGCTAAGACCGGGTGATGAGCTGTTATACATAACAGGAGAGCCTTACGATACGTTACATAAGGTCATTGGAAGGTCGGGAGATGGGACGGGGTCGCTTCAGGATTTTGGCATTGTATACAACTGTGTTGATCTGCTGCCAGACGGTTCACTCAATTGGGATGGAATCTATGATAAATTGAATGAACGGACGAAAGTCGTAGGTATTCAGCGGTCAAGAGGTTATGATTGGCGTCCTTCATTCTCGGTTAAGCAAATTGAAGAGATGGTGAATCGCATTAAGGAGCTTTACCCTAACGTTATTGTTTTCGTAGACAATTGTTATGGGGAGTTTACTGAGGCTCTGGAACCGACTGAAGTTGGAGTGGATCTGATGGCGGGTTCACTCATTAAGAATCCAGGAGGCGGCATCGCAGCTTCCGGTGGTTACATTGTCGGCAAAAAATCTTATGTGGATCTAGCGGCCTATCGTACAACAGCTCCGGGAATCGGCAGTGAAGTTGGGGCGATGTTGGGTGCAACGCGCGCCATATATCAAGGGTTATTCCTAGCGCCTCATTTGGTTGGACAAGCTGTGAAGGGCAGCGTGTTGGCTGCAGCGTGCTTTGAGAAATTAGGCTTTAATACATCACCAGGCTGGCAAGCTGAGCGCACAGACCTTATTCAGGCTATTCAATTTACAAAGCGGGAGCATCTGATCGCCTTCGTTCAAAGTGTACAGCGTGCCGCACCTGTAGATTCACATGTCGTGCCCGAGCC
Organism: uncultured Paenibacillaceae bacterium; assembly: GCA_964447355.1. Classification (GTDB taxonomy): domain Bacteria; phylum Bacillota; class Bacilli; order Paenibacillales; family CAYUSG01; genus CAYUSG01. Next base: position 16,150 of record CAYUSG010000006.1, on the reverse strand, counting down.
GTGGGCAATGCCTGGTTATGAACATCCTGTTATTATGGCCGCAGGCACGTTTATTCAAGGCGGTAGTTTAGAATTGTCCGCTGATGCTCCTATCCGTGAGCCTTATATTGCTTATATGCAGGGAGGATTAACCTACGCACATGTCAAATATGCAGTGCTGCAGGCATTGAATACGTTAAAAGCTCAGGGATTGTTGTAATGAAATGTTACATTAATTGATACTTCCATTGACATGATCTTTCTTGAAATGTTAGAATTTATCTAATATGAATTGAAAGGTGATGTTAAATGAGTAATGAGATTCGTCGTAATATGGCACTTTTTCCAATAGGAATTGTGATGAAGTTAACTGATTTAACCGCTCGCCAAATCCGCTATTATGAACAGCATGAACTCATTGTGCCAGCCAGAACCAATGGAAATCAAAGATTATTCTCATTTAATGATGTCGAGCGTTTGCTTGAAATAAAGAGTCTGATCGAAAAAGGTGTCAACATTGCGGGGATTAAACAGATGTTATCACCTATGAGTAAAGAGTCTGAAGAAGCAACCGTCATCACGGAGCAGACAGAAGTGAAGCGCAAGGAGCTTTCTGATTCACAGCTTCATCGCATGCTTAAGCAGCAGCTTCTATCCAAGCGTCCCGGTCAGGTATCGTTAATTCAAGGTGAATTGTCTCGATTTTTTAATTAAAATTTAGTTCGATTGGAGTTGTGTTAATTTGAGTTATACTCGAGAGGATATTCTAAGAATTGCTAAAGAAGAGAATGTGCGTTTTATTCGCTTGCAGTTTACGGATTTGTTAGGAACCATTAAAAATGTTGAAATTCCGGTCAGTCAGCTGGAGAAAGCACTGGACAATAAAATGATGTTTGATGGATCGTCAATTGAAGGGTACGTTCGGATCGAGGAGTCTGATATGTACTTGTATCCTGATTTAGAGACTTGGGTTATTTTCCCTTGGGTATCTGAGGATCGGGTGGCTCGTCTGATCTGTGATGTATACATGCCAGATGGTACTCCGTTTGCGGGAGATCCGCGCGGAATCTTAAAGCGCAACCTTAAAGAAGCAGAGGCAATGGGCTATACAGATATGATGGTTGGACCGGAGCCTGAATTCTTCCTGTTCAAAACCGACGAGAAAGGTAATCCGACCTTAGAATTAAATGACCAAGGGGGATATTTCGATTTAGCCCCAACGGATTTAGGTGAAAACTGCCGCCGCGAAATCGTATTGACGTTAGAAGAGATGGGCTTTGAAATTGAAGCGTCTCACCATGAGGTTGCACCTGGTCAGCATGAGATTGATTTCAAATACGCCGGGGCCATTAAGGCAGCTGATCAAATTCAAACCTTTAAGCTAGTTGTTAAAACAATAGCGAGAAAGCACGGACTGCACGCGACTTTCATGCCAAAGCCACTGTTTGGTGTGAATGGGTCTGGTATGCATTGTCACCAGTCTCTATTTAAGGGTAAGGAAAATGCATTTTACGATGAGAAGGATTCGCTTGGTTTAAGTGAAATCGCTCGTTATTATATGGCTGGGACACTAGCGCATGCTCGTGCGTTCGCGGCTATAACAAACCCGACCGTTAACTCCTACAAACGATTGGTTCCTGGTTATGAAGCCCCTTGTTATGTAGCATGGTCAGCAAGTAACCGCAGTCCGATGGTTCGGATTCCGGCTTCCCGCGGGTTGAGCACGCGTATTGAACTTCGTAATCCAGATCCTGCAGCAAACCCATATTTAGCATTAGCTGTTACGCTGCGTGCTGGTTTGGATGGTATTAAGAATAAATTACCGCTTCCAGAACCAACCGATCGCAACATCTATGTTATGTCTGAGGAAGAACGAGTTGAGCAAGGAATCCCTAGTCTTCCCGTTTCACTTAGAGAAGCAGTGGATGAGTTATTCGCTGATCCTGTGATGGTGGATGCGCTTGGTGAGCATGCACTTGTTCACTTTGCTGAATTGAAAGAAATTGAATGGGACATGTATCGCACTCAGGTTCATCAATGGGAGAGAGACCAATATATTACGTTATATTAATGATTAAAGGGGCAGTTCAAAAGTCGTTATCGGCTTTTGAACTGCCCCTTTCTCTTTTCAGAAACGGATATAACAATCAGCGGTGTGACTTGCTGATGTCATTATCTGATGTCCCTAAACACACCAATTACTTTCCCGAGAATGGTTACGTGCCTCAGAATGATAGGTTCCATGAAAGGATTTTCCGGTTGCAAGCGGACATGATCCTTCTCCTTATAGAACCTTTTCACAGTCGCTTCATCATCCTCAGTCATAGCAACAACAATGTCGCCATTATTGGCAGTCGGCTGCTGCCTCACGATGACATAGTCACCGTTATGTATGCCAGCTTCTATCATACTGTCGCCGCTTACATGCAGCATAAAAACGTTAAAGTCTCCAACGTAATGACTTGGTAAAGGGAAATAATCTTCTATATTCTCGGTAGCTGTAATCGGTACACCCGCTGTGACTTTACCAATGAGCGGAACCTTAGCGACAGCTACTGGGAAGTTTACGACTTGCTGCGTATCTCTATCGTCTTCGCTATCTCCATTTAATATTTCGATAGCCCGGGGTTTGGTAGGATCACGACGAATAAATCCTTTCTTCTCCAAGCGTTCAAGATGACCGTGCACCGTAGAGCTAGATGCTAAGCCTACAGCTTCCCCGATTTCCCGAACCGAAGGTGGATATCCTCTTTCTTTCACTTCATTCTTAATAAATTCCAAAATAGCCAATTGGCGTTGCGATAACTTACTCATCTTTATCAACTCCATCATGTTCATCATTTTATGAATGCCTTAACGTCATTTGCGATATAAGCACATGCTTCCAATTCAAGGAATGCGCGGCAACTTAAACTTGTTATAATCCATTAATCGTAACGAAAATATAATGGAGAATTCAGTTTGATATAATTTAGAAAATTATAGCATAGAACTCGAGTTCGTACAAACAATTGTTCGAATGACGGCAGAATAATGTCGAAAAACAAAACGTTTGTTCGCAAAATATATTGACCCAAACAGTTGTTCGTGTTATTATCTAATCATGATAAGAACACTTGTTTGGAGGTAGATGATATGCATTATATTTATACTGTTTCTAATGGGACGAATTCACATAAGACATCTAAGCGCAACGCTGACATATATTCAAAATCAATCAGGTTCTTCGCTTTATGCTTGATCATGGTGTTAGGTTTTACTTTTGGATTTATAGTGAATGCTTACGCTAAAACTGAATCAGCGGATATAATGACACCCGAGCGGTCGTTCTCAATCAACAGCGACGCTGCTTATATTAAACATGTGGTTGAGCCGGGTGAAAGTCTATGGAGTATTGCTAGACTTCATCTTCCAGATGGTGATGACGTTCAAGCCTATATTTATGAAATTAAGAAGTTTAATGAACTAGCCTCAAGCGGGTTATATGCGGGGGATGTTTTAAAACTTCCGATTAGAGAACAATAAACTATTAACAAAGTACCTTCTATGTGAGGTAACACCATTGAAATGCTTCATATTTCAGGTGTTGCAGTAGGAGGTTTTTTTGCGTTTTCAAACCATTTTTTTGGGGAGTTCATGATATCCGTGATAAATACCTAAAACAGCGGTGATTTACTTGACAATAGAGGCTTGAAAATGTCAAAGTTATAAAAGTGAATCTTTCCAAATAGGCTGCACCGCTAATATCAACTAATGAATGGATTCATGTGTCTAGATTGGAGGAATTTAATGATAACAGAGCAAATGGTCCAGCGGATAAATGCGCTTGCAAAGAAGAAGAAAAATGAAGGTTTAACACCTGACGAAGAAAAAGAACAGCAGGAATTGAGACGGCAATATATCGATGCTTTCAAATCGAATTTACGCTCACAATTGGATAACATTAAGTTCGTTGACGAAGATGATTCCAAACCGCATTAAAGGAGAGACATACGATGGAATATCGAGTGCTTGGAAGAAGCGGATTAGTTGTATCAGAGCTTTGCTTAGGAACAATGACTTTTGGCAATACCACATCGGAAGCAGATTCGATCCGTATGATTGACCAATTTTTTGATCAGGGCGGGAATTTCTTAGACACTGCGAATGTGTACGTGCAAGGGAAATCAGAAGAAATCGTCGGAAAAGCGATCAAGAATCGCCGTTCGGAAGTTGTCTTAGCAACCAAAGTTCGTATGAAAACTGAGCAGCATATGAATGGTGCAGGCTTATCCCGTAAACATATTCTAGATGGGGTGGAGGCCAGCCTTAAACGCTTGGACACAGATTACATTGATGTATACCAAATGCATGTGTGGGATCATTTGACTCCAGTGGAAGAAACGCTTCGTGCATTAGATGACTTGGTAAGTGCAGGCAAGGTAAGATACATAGGCTGCTCTAACTTTTTGGCATGGCAATTGATGAAATCACTTAGCTACAGTGATTTTAATCGCTTGGTTCGATATATTTCGATTCAGCCGCAGTACAGCTTAATAAGCCGTGAGATGGATCGCGAGGTTATGCCGCTTTGCATTGAAGAGAATGTAGGCGTTATTCCATGGGGACCATTAGGCAGCGGGTTTCTAAGTGGTAAATATGAGCAGAACGTTACGCCTAAGGAAGGACGTCTCAGCTATGCTAAAGGAGAAAGTGCCTGGGAGAACCGTAATTCAGCTAAAAATTATGCAATCTTAAGAGAAGTGCAGGCTGTAGCTGATGAGTTAGGTAAAACCCCTGCTCAAGTTTCCTTAAATTGGCTGCTATGCCGAGAGGGGATTACTTCGCCTATATTTGGTGCGAACACATTAGCTCAATTCGAGGAGAACATGGGATCGATCGGTTGGAGGCTGTCTGAAGCGCATTGGAATCGATTAGATGAGATTAGCCGGCTTCCGGAAGAGTATCCAGCTCGATTCATAGCAAAGTTTAAACGTGAGTTAATTCAATCTTAGAATGTGAATCCATTTCATAATTAGCAAAGCAGCACAAGCGTTTTATGAAATGGATTCAAGTGTCGTATTATTTCAGAGGGGGATGCGAATGTCTCGCAAATGGTCAAGAATGGTTCAGAAGAACCAACAACAAATGAATGCAATAAGGGCTAAAACTGGCCAGAAACCAGTATCTAAAGCGGATGATATGGATGTGTATCAAGGAAAAAGTATTTTCCTGCCTATCTTATTCGCGGGTGTGGCTACGGCGTTATTAGCCACCTATAATACTTCAGCAACTGAGAAAGATGGCTGGTTCTGGTTCACTGTGGTTGCATACTATCTTATGGCGTTGTATTTCTTCTTTCTTCGCAAACCTATTCTAAGGGTAGGCAAGTCGGAACTATCAACCCGACGTCTTGGACGGGACAAGTATGCAAAGGCAACAGAAATTGAATATATTTATTTTGATAAAAACTATATTTCCATTCAAATTCGTGGTAAACGTACACAATGGGTGTATTCCAAAACTATAAATTTGTTTAATATGGATGCGATGAAAACACGCTTAAGAGAATTTGCTAAGCAAAATTCAATTAAAATAGTAGAAAAATAATAGGAAAGAGTGAACGTGAATGGCAATTAAAGCTGTTTGTTTTGATCTGGATGATACTTTGCTTTGGGACGATCGCAGCGTAGATGAAGCATTTAAAGCGACATGTGAAACTGCTAATAAAGCTTGCGGCGTTGATACAGCGCAGCTAGAAGAGGCAGTTAAATCGGCTGCAAGGGAATTATATGCATCATACGAAACGTTCCCTTTTACCCAGAATATTGGAATCAATCCGTTTGAGGGGCTTTGGGGCGATTTCAAGGGCAGCACAGATGAAAACTTCCGCAAAATGGAAGCGCTCGTCCCTGGTTATCGCAAAGATGCATGGACCAACGGTTTGAAAGCGCTAGGGATAGATGATCCCGCATTAGGTTTACAGCTTGGCGAGCAATTCGCAGCCGAACGCAGATCAAGACCTTATGTATATGAAGAAACGTATCAGATCTTAGATGCGTTAAAAGGGAAAGTGAAGCTGTTACTGCTCACTAACGGATCACCTGATTTGCAGCAGGAGAAATTAGCAGGTGTACCGAAGCTTCCACCGTACTTCGATGTGATTATGATCTCAGGCGATCATGGTGAAGGAAAACCCGCGCCATCGATATTTAACAAAGCACTCGACAACTTAGGTGTATCGGCAGATGAAGCATTGATGGTCGGAGATAAGCTGGCTACTGACATCAAAGGAGCGAATGGTGTCGGTATTCGTTCGGTTTGGATCAATCGTAAACAGCTGCCTGAGAGTGATGAAATCATTCCAGTCTATCGCATTGAACATTTAATGGAATTACCTGGCATCATTGATTCTATCGAATAAAATGAAAAACAATAATAAGAAACCGAGCCCGCTTCCATGGGCTCGGTTTTCTATTAAGTATTAAGCTTTTTGAAAGGCAGGGTCTTGGTAGGAATGAGCGATCCAGCCTTCTTTTTCAATGAATAAACGAACTGCAACGATTTGTCTGTTCTCCATTAATGTAAAGAAATGCGGTTTCCCTTCTGGGACCGAGATCACATCTCCTGCGTTTAATTCTACATCGAAATATCCTACATCATCTGTCCCTTTAATCACAAAAATCCCTTTACCTGCTGTGATTGCCCGCACTTCATCTTCTGTATGTGTATGAACATCTTCAAATTTCTTCAGAAGCTCTTCCAGATTAGGCGTTGCATCAGACAAAGCAATGATGTCCCAGGTTTGGTATCCACGACGCTTAGCAAGGTCGCGAATTTCAACATCAAACGTCTGTAGAATGTCCGCTTTCTCATCATCGCTTAGCACAAATTTCTCTTGCAGCGAAGCAGGTAATTTGCTTGGGTCCCAATGCTCATACAATACTTCCTGACTGGAAAGGAACGCTCTCACGTTGTCTTCACCCGAAATGCGTTCATTGGTGTTACGAATACGAATTTCTGCCATTAACATCAACCTCTTTATTAGCGTAATAGGAATCATTCTCAACATGAAAATGATGAGTTTCAATGAGTTCAATTATAATTGAAAAGTATGAAGATGTCGATGTCAAGCGCGTTAATTCCGACAGAATTAGTAGACTTTAATTTGTGGTTCTCATATAATGGCTTAGTAGAGAATGATGTTTTGCATTACCCTGTAACTTGTTATAGTATAGAACCATGTGTTTTAGAGTGTTTGGGAGGTTGTTTAATTCATGGAGAAACCTAGTATACAACAGCAGCTGACTAAGAAAATTTTAATCTTAGACGGTGCCATGGGTACGATGCTGCAACAAGCTGATCTAACCCCGGAAGATTTTGGCGGAGAGGCATATGATGGCTGTAATGAAATGCTTGTTCTTACCCGTCCTGATGTGATTTCACATATACACGACTTATATTTTGAAGCTGGGGCAGATATTGTTGAAACGAATACATTCGGAGCTACGAGCGTTGTGTTGGCTGAATATGATATTCCAGAGAAAGCAAGGGAAATCAACTTAGCTGCCGCCAAACTTGCTGTAGCATCTGCTAAGAAGTACTCTACTCCCCAGTGGCCTCGTTATGTAGCGGGTGCACTTGGACCAACAACGAAGACGTTATCTGTAACAGGCGGGGTAACCTTCGATGACTTAGTGGAAAGCTATTATGAACAGGTCTTGGCTTTAATGGAAGCTGAAGTGGACTGTTTACTGCTTGAAACTTCGCAAGATACGCTGAATGTAAAAGCAGGGAGTATTGCGATACAGAAAGCTTTTGAAACTTTAGGGCGTAAACTGCCGATTATGATTTCAGGTACGATTGAACCGATGGGAACCACCCTGGCAGGGCAAAATATTGAATCGTTCTACATTTCACTAGAACATCTTAATCCGATATCCATTGGTCTTAACTGTGCCACAGGTCCGGAATTTATGAGAGATCATGTCAGAACTTTATCGGATGTAGCCCGAACTGCTGTAAGCTGTTATCCGAATGCCGGGTTGCCTGATGAGAATGGTAACTATCATGAATCTCCTGAATCTCTGGCTAAGAAAATTGCTGGTTTTGCCGAACAAGGCTGGTTGAATATTGCGGGCGGCTGCTGCGGGACGACACCTGCTCATATTAAAGCGCTGGCGGATACCCTGAAGCAATACAAGCCTAGATTGCAATTTGGAGATCATCCACCCGCTGTGTCGGGTATTGAGACGGTTTATATTGAATCAGAGAACAGACCTTATATGGTCGGAGAACGGACGAATGTATTAGGATCGAGAAAGTTCAAACGTTTAATAGCCGAAGGCAAATATGAAGAAGCTTCGGAAGTCGCTCGTGCACAAGTAAAAGGCGGAGCTCATGTTATCGATGTTTGTCTTCAAGATCCTGACCGAGATGAAACCGAGGATATGGAACGCTTCCTGCAGCATGTGGTGAAGAAGGTTAAAGTGCCGTTAGTAATAGACACGACAGATCCTAAAGTCATTGAGCTTTCTTTGAAATATTCGCAAGGAAAAGCGATCATCAACTCGATTAACCTTGAGGATGGCGAAGACAAGTTTGAGAAAGTTGTTCCGTTGATTCATAAGTATGGTGCAGCAGCAGTCGTCGGTACCATTGACGAACGTGGTCAAGCTATTACAGCTCAAGGCAAACAAGAGGTGGCTAAGCGCTCTCACGATTTACTTGTGAACAAATATGGAATGCATCCTAGTGATATTATTTTTGACCCGCTTGTATTTCCAGTAGGTACAGGGGATGAACAATATATCGGTTCTGCTAAGGAGACGATTGAGGGTATTCGTCTCATCAAAGAAGCGCTTCCTGCATGTCAGACGGTTCTAGGCATTAGTAATGTTTCCTTCGGATTGCCTGAAGCGGGAAGAGAAGTGTTAAATGCGGTGTTCCTATATCACTGTACTAAAGCAGGATTAGATTATGCGATTGTGAATACGGAGAAGCTGGAGCGTTATGCTTCGATTCCTGAAGAGGAGCGCCGATTGGCCGAAGCGCTAATTTTCGAAACGACTGATGAGACGCTTGCTGAGTTTGTAGCCTTCTATCGTACGAAGAAGGTGGACAAGAAAGAGAAGGTGTCCACACTTACGCTGGAAGAACGCCTGGCATCCTACATTATTGAAGGGACCAAAGAGGGTCTGATCCCAGACTTGGATGAAGCACTTAAGAAGTATGCACCATTAGACATCATTAACGGTCCGCTGATGGAGGGCATGGCCGAGGTTGGACGGTTATTTAATAATAATGAATTGATCGTTGCAGAAGTGCTGCAAAGTGCGGAAGCGATGAAAGCGTCTGTATCGCATTTGGAACAATTTATGGAGAAATCCAGTTCAGCCTCCAAAGGAAAAATTATTCTTGCTACTGTAAAAGGGGACGTTCATGACATTGGCAAGAACTTGGTTGAAATTATACTTTCCAATAACGGTTATGAGATCGTTAACTTAGGAATTAAAGTGCCGCCTGAGCAATTAATAGAGGCTTATCGCAAGGAGAAACCAGATGCTATTGGATTATCTGGATTGCTTGTTAAATCTGCTCAGCAGATGGTTATTACAGCACAAGACCTTAAGGCTGCTGGTATTGATGTGCCTATAATGGTGGGGGGAGCTGCCCTTACTCGTAAATTTACGAAGACCCGGATCATTCCTGAGTATGAAGGGCTTGTATTGTATGCCAAGGATGCCATGAACGGCTTAGATTTGGCCAACCAATTAATGAATCCTGATCATAGGCAGAAGTTGATTGACGAATTAAGGGAAATCAAAGAGTCTAATGTAATGGAAGCAGGAAAGAAAGCAGCAGACGGCCCTGTTTTAACGCGTGCAGTGAAATCTGCAATTTCCCAAGATGCTCCTGTGTATTCACCGCCTGATTTTGAACGGCATGTGCTCAAGCATTATCCGTTGGATCATATTATTCCGTATGTGAATATGCAGATGCTGTTAGGGCATCACCTAGGATTAAAAGGTAAAGTAGAGCAGTTGCTTAAAGAAGGTAACGAGAAGGCTGTCGAACTTAAGGCGGTTGTAGATCAAATTTATAACGAAGCCTTGCAGGAAGGCTTTATGCAAGCGCACGGCATGTATCGTTTCTTCCCAGCTCAGTCTTCTGGCAACGATATCTTGATATATGATCCAAACGATCATACCAAAGTGTTGCAGACGTTCTCATTCCCAAGACAAGAGACAGAGCCTTACTTGTGTCTGGCTGATTTCTTGAAATCCGTAGACAGCGGGCAAATGGATGTGGTGGGATTCCTTGTCGTTACGGCGGGAAGCGGCATTTCAGAGCTTGCTGCAAAGTGGCGTGAAGAAGGGGATTATCTCAGATCCCATGTGCTGCAGGCTGTAGCTTTAGAGACGGCAGAGGGCTTTGCTGAGCGAATTCACCACATTATGAGAGATAACTGGGGCTTCCCGGATCCTGCTGATATGACCATGCAGCAGCGATTCGGAGCGAAGTATCAAGGGATTCGCGTGTCTTTTGGTTATCCTGCTTGTCCGAATCTTGAGGATCAAGAGCAGCTGTTTGCATTATTGAACCCGCAGGATATCGGTGTTGAATTAACGGAAGGATGCATGATGGAGCCGGAGGCTTCTGTATCAGCGATGGTATTCTCCCATCCTGAGGCGCGTTATTTTAATGTTGATAAAGCAGACTAATCATTAGGGCTTGCTGACTGAATGTTAATGAATCGAGAGAAGAGGGGTCCACACAGGTGAAGGCTTGTTACGGATACCCTCTTCTCCTTTTGTGGCATAATAGAGAATAAAACGGTAGAGCGGGGTTAAGCGATGGAACTATATTTCTTAGGAACAGTGGCGGGTATGCCCTCCAAGGAAAGAAATGTCACCTCCATAGTGCTGAAGCTGTTGGAGGAACGAGGAAGTTATTGGATGTTTGATTGTGGTGAAGGTACGCAGCATCAAGTGCTTAAATCCCCGATTAAATTAAGCAAATTGGAGAAATTATTTATTACCCATTTGCATGGCGATCACATTTACGGATTGCCGGGCTTGTTAACGAGCCGATCGTACCAAGGCGGCGATTCGCCGCTTCACATTTTCGGACCAGCAGGTATTAAAGCTTTTATAGAGAATGCTCTGACCATTAGTCAGGCTCATCTGGATTACGAACTTCAAATACATGAAATAACGAATGAAGGCATTGTGTTTCAGGATACGCAGTTTGTCGTTCGATGTGATCGTTTGGAGCATCGGATTGAGTGTTTTGGTTATCGAATTGAAGAGCAAGCGATACCTGGTCGATTAAATGATGAACGGTTAAAAGCGGAGGGGATTGCACCCGGACCTGTCTACGCTAGATTAAAAAAAGGTGAGGATATCACATTAGAAGATGGTCGTGTGTTAAAGGCAGAGGATTATCAGGGGCTGCCCATCCCTGGGCGAACGATAACCGTATTGGGAGACACAAGAATATGCGACTCCGGCAAACGGTTGGCTGAAAAGGCTGATGTTCTGGTGCATGAGGCGACGTTTAATGATGCATTAAAGGAGCTTGCGTTTAATTATTATCATTCAACTTCAAAGCAAGCGGCTGAGCTCGCTCATACGATGGGGGTAGGGACATTAATCATGACTCATATTAGCTCTAGATTTCAAGGTCATGTTGATCAAGATTTGTTGGCGGAAGCGTGTCAAATTCACCCCAACTCGTTTATTGCTGAGGATTTCTGGTCCTATTACATACCTAGAAAAGTTGCAGGAGATAGATAAAGTTGAGCCCCGCAGGGAGATGGATAAGCTCCCTTTGGGGTTGTTTTGTGAATGGCACGTGTTTATTGATTTTGCCCGTTAGCCCTAACCTCATCTTTGATTTCCTCACGGAAACCTTCAATGCTTGCTTGTCGTCGAGCGTTTTTCTCTTGAATGGCGTTCTTCTCGCTTGGAGAAATTTCCTCCGCATGCTCTGCAAGGTATTCCTGAGCTTCGTCTAAATTTTTCACAGTATTCTGAACTTTCTCCCTTAGCTTCTCCGCATTGTCAGCGCGATTATCAGGTTTTGCCATGATGTATCCACCTCTCGTCAGAATTTTGGTGTGAAACCATTTCATAGGATGTCGAAGCATTTGACGGATTATGCAGTTTGAGTGCAGTTTGTAAAAAAATAAATGTTGATTGCCATCGGAATGAATTGCATAATGCGCTATAAAGCGACATCCCCTTACGGTATATTGATGATTGATTGTAAGATGTACTCATTTATGAAATGATTCGTCACTCGAGTTTTTTGCAATTTTGTCTAAGAATACCTGGTGTAAAATACGAATTCCAAGTATCATTGAAGCCAGAATATACAAGCTTTAAAAGAAGGGGGTTAGATTTTGTCATCAGCATTGTTGACACTAATTATGTAACTTGGTGCAGGAATAACGACCCATTTTATAGAATACGACATCAGTACAGAATGCTTAAATCTTTAGGCTTACCAAAATATCGTTAGAAAGAGTGAGACTCATGTCAACTCGAAAACGAATAGGAGACTTGCTTATTGAGGCGGGCGTCCTAACCAGTGATCAATTACAACGGGCATTAAAGGAACAGAAGGAACTGAATATGCGACTAGGTGATGTGTTGGTTACCCGGAATTACATCACAGAGCAGCAGCTAATCGAAGTATTGGAGTACCAGTTAGGCATCCCGCATGTTCAGCTCTACAGACAAAAAATCGATCCCAAAATCATTCAACTCATTCCTCAGAAGTTAGCCGAGCAATATACCGTGCTTCCGCTGCGAACAGAGGGCAACAAACTCATAGTTGCGATGGCAGACCCGCTTGATTATTTTGCCATTGATGAAATGCGTATGGCTACAGGGATGCGTGTCGATCCCGCGCTTGCTTCAAAGGATGAGCTGCTCAGAGCGATCAAACGGTATTACGGCTTACAAGATACGATTGCTCAAATCACGCAAAATTTACAAGACCGCGAGATGGAACTGCAAGATTCACAGTTGCTTCAAGAAGATGACGATTCGCCTGTTGTAAAAACAGTTAACCAAATTATTATTCAAGCGGTACAGATCGGTGCGAGTGATATTCACATAGACCCGCAGGAGGACAGTGTAAGGATTCGTTACCGTGTTGATGGTGTTATGCGTACGGAGCGAACGCTGCCGCCCAGTATGCAAGGCGTCATTATCGCTAGAATCAAAATCATGGCTAATCTGAATGTAGCTGAACGCAGATTGCCTCAGGATGGTCGGGTTGAGATGGATATTGAATATCGAAAAGTTGATATTCGTATTGCCACATTGCCAACCATACATGGCGAGAAGGTTGTTATGCGGATTCTAGA
>CAYUSG010000006.1:0-2804 GCA_964447355.1 uncultured Paenibacillaceae bacterium | reverse complement strand
GATTTGGGCCATGCCTTAACAGAGGTCGACAAGCTTGGATTATCAGCGCATAATCTGCAGTTGTTTAAACGAGGGATCAGCAGTTCGCACGGGGTTGTGCTTATCACGGGTCCGACAGGAAGCGGTAAGACGACAACGCTCTATTCCGCACTTTCCTTGTTGAATCATGATGAAGTCAATATCATTACCGTAGAGGATCCGGTTGAATACCAGCTGCAGGGCATTAATCAGATGCAGGTTAACCCTGTAACCGGATTGACTTTTGCTAGAGGCTTACGGGCCATCCTGCGTCAAGATCCAAACATTGTGATGGTCGGTGAAATTCGCGACGTGGAAACTGCTGAAATAGCTGTTAGAGCAGCGATGACTGGACACCTGGTATTAAGTACTCTGCATACGAATAGTGCGGTCAATTCCATTACAAGATTGATTGACATGGGGGTTGAGCCCTTCTTAGTAGCCTCGTCAGTGAATATGGTTGTAGCTCAGCGATTAGTCAGGAAGATTTGTACTAACTGCGCTGTAACTTACCAACCCAATAATGAAGAAGCAGCGATGTTAGAGTCATATGGCGTTCATGCTGAAACCTTGATGATGGGCAAAGGGTGTGAGGTTTGTGGTCAGTCAGGCTATAAAGGAAGAATGGCGATACACGAAATACTCGCCTTAGATGACACGTTAAGATCAATGATTCTACAGAAAAAGACGGATGCTGACTACCGTAATTATGCACTTGAACATAGCTATGTACCTCTGCTTCAGGATGGTTTGGAGAAAGTTGTACAAGGATTAACTACCGTATCCGAGGTGTTCCGTGTAACAAGTAAGGATTAATTAGGAATAAAGTCTCATACGCGAAGAAAACATGTCGAAAATTCATCGAAAAAATACCAAGATATAACGGTTTGTTGTATAATGGTGTCATAACTAAGTAGTTGATGAAATCAAAGGGGCGATCGAAGGGTGTCTGCTATGAATGATTTATTACAATTAGCACATCAACACGGTGCTTCGGATGTACACCTAACCGTTCATTCTCCGCCCATGTTCCGATTGCATGGAGAATTAAAGCCTGTTGGGAATCAAGTCTTAACGCCATCTATGATATTGGACATGGCTAAGGAATTAATGGATAGCCCCCAATACGAAACATTCATGGAATACGGTGATCTGGACTTTTCCTATGGTATACCGGGTGTAAGCCGCTTTCGAGTGAATGCATTTCGCCAGAAAGCTCATGTGAGCTTAACGATTCGATTAATTCCAACTCAGATTCCAGCTATAGAACAGCTGGGATTGCCGGCAATGGCGCATGAATTTGCTAGAAAACCTCAGGGCTTGTTACTAGTGACAGGTCCTACAGGAAGCGGAAAATCAACTACCTTGGCGGCAATACTGGACTATATTAATCGCACAAGGAACGAACATATTATTACACTTGAAGATCCAATCGAGTTTGTTCATGAACATAAGAAATGCATCGTAAACCAACGTGAAGTAGGTATTGATACACAAAACTTTACTACTGGTCTACGAGCAGCACTTCGGCAGGATCCTGACGTTATCTTAGTTGGTGAAATGCGAGACTTAGAAACGATTAGCATTGCTATCACAGCAGCAGAAACAGGCCACTTAGTTTTCGGTACGCTTCATACCGCAGATGCACCTCAAACGATAGACCGCGTTATAGACGTATTCCCTCCTGAGGCTCAACAGCAGGTTCGCGTTCAACTTGCTTCTGTATTGCTGGGTGTTATGGCCCAAAGATTACTCCCGAATGCTGAAGGCAACGGCCGAGTTGCAGCGATTGAAGTGCTAGTGAATACACCAGCTATTGCAAACTTAATTCGGACTGAGAAAGTGCATCAGATCCGCTCAACGATGCAGACGGGTAAAGCGCAAGGGATGCAGACGATGGAAATGGCCTTAAGAGAACTGGTCCAACAGCGCAAAGTGACCGTAGAAGCAGCTAAGAAAGCACTGTTTGGGTTCGGTGAATTATAAATTAAGACCGGTCTGAGTGTTCTGCAGACTTCGGTCTTGGACCCGTTATTAATATCACATTTGAGGATGATTCGTATGCCTAAATTTAGATATCGCGCCGTTGATGATTATGGAAACTACTCAAAGGGTGTTTTAGAAGCGAATAATTTCAATGTGGCTGTGGAGGAACTTAAGAATCAGAATCTTTGGATCATCCAATTGTTTGATCAGGGGAAAAGCCTTCTATACAGAGATTTGTCGTTTGGAGGTCCACGGGTTAAACAAGAGCACTTCACTATCTTCTGCCGACAACTCGCTACGATGTACAAGTCAGGCATTAATATGGCCGAAGGGGTAAAAATCCTAAGTCAGCAAACGGAAAGTAAGCGCTTTCGCGAGATTTTGTCAACGATTGCAGACGATATGCAGCGAGGGACACAGTTTTCGACTGCTATTGCCAGTTACCCGACAGTGTTCTCTACCGTTTTCGTTAGCATGATTCGTGCGGGTGAAAGCAGTGGTAACTTGGATGAAATGCTGAATCGATTAGCCGTATTTACTGAGAAAGAGTATTACACCAAAGAGAAAGTTAAATCAGCCATGGTATACCCTACGATCATGGGCATTGTGACCATCGTTGTTATCAATATTCTGATGATGTTTGTCATCCCTAGATTCGTAGCTAATTTTCAATCGATGGGGTTGGAGTTGCCGCTTCCGACTCGAATTGTAATAACGATAAGTGATTTTGTAAGAGAATTTTGGTTTATCTTAATTCCTGCGTTATTCTTACCTGTTATTCTATTAAAAATCATAGGAAG